>DAOUUS010000049.1 GCA_030668065.1 Candidatus Methanophagales archaeon | reverse complement strand
CGTTGATTCGTTCTATGCAGGCGGCAGTGCAGCGGGCGGTAGTGGCGTTGTGGTGCTGCCTTGTGGTGCGGGTAAGACCGTGGTGGGGATGGGCGTAATGGCGAAACTGGAGACGAATACGCTTATTGTTACTACCAGTACGGTAGCTTCACGACAGTGGCGAACTGAGCTGCTGGATAAAACGAACCTGGAAGAGGATGAGATCGGGGAATACGGTGCCGAGAGGAAAGAGATAAAGCCTATAACTATTGCGACATATCAAATACTCACTTACAGACCACGGAAATCAGACGAGGAAGATAATTTCCCGCATTTCCATCTGTTTGACGAGCGAAACTGGGGCTTGATCATCTATGACGAGGTGCATCTGCTGCCCGCACCCGTTTTCAGGGTGACTGCGGAACTACAGGCGATGAGGCGATTAGGGCTTACCGCTACGCTGGTGCGAGAAGACGGTCGAGAGAGGGATGTATTCTCTTTGATAGGGCCCAAGAAATACGATGCGCTCTGGAAAGAGTTGGAACAGCAGGGCTGGATTGCGGAAGCGGTTTGTAACGAGATAAGGCTGAAGATGGACGATGAGCACCGATTGCAATACGCGCTCGCACCGGACAGAAACAAATACCGGATCGCTGCGGAGAACCCACGCAAATACGTGATAGCACGGCAAATTGTGGAATACCATCGTAAACAGGGCGACCGGATACTGGTAATAGGTACGTATCTGGACCAGTTGGAACGTATGGCGGAGATGCTGAATGCAAAGTTATTGACGGGAAAGACGCCGAATCGGGAACGGATGCAATTATACGATGATTTTAGAAGCGGCGAAGAGGATGTTATAGTGGTATCGAAGGTCGCGAATTTTGCCGTGGATTTGCCGGATGCGAATGTAGCAGTACAGATTTCGGGCACTTTCGGGTCGCGGCAGGAGGAGGCGCAACGGCTGGGTAGGATATTGAGACCAAAGAGTAACGGGACGCAGGCGTTCTTTTATACGCTCGTTAGTAAGGACACGAAAGACCAGGATTTCGCGGCTAAACGGCAGTTGTTCCTGACTGAGCAGGGCTATAGATACGTGATAAAGGATGATTTTGGTGAATGTTCAACATAGAGACATTAGAACTAACACAAGAAAGCATATAAAAATAATTATTGCCGATTAACGCTGATTAACGCAGAAGAACTCAAATCCGTGTACATTCGTGTACATCTGTGTACATCTGTGTACATCTGTGTACATCTGCGTCTAAATAGGTAGAAGTTATAAACTACATACAACGAAAAATACTAAATTAAGGTACGTGGATAGGAATAAACATATTGTACTGGTGAACTAAAGCAAGATGAAAACGGCAGAGGAGCAATCGCGGGAGCGGCAAAGGATCTGGCATTCTTTACCCGAAGGTGAGGTTTACCTCGCACCGACTGAGCCGGACGATTACTTCAAAGGCATAAAATACGACATCTCACCGCGGCAGTTCGGGCTGCGAGTACGGAAACACGACATGTATTGCGAGTTAGGTGGTCCAAGACACCACTACAGCAGTTTCTTCTTTATCGATGTGGTAAACGATGCGGCTGAGATAGAAGATGGTCGGGTAGAAGTGATAGGTGCGGAGCTAAAGGAGATAGAAGGACAATCGCTACCTTTCGGGTTCTGGGTAAGATACTATGGCGAGCAATTAACAGAAGATTACTTAGATTTGCTTACCAGATGGACCTATTTCGCATTGGAGGAAGGCGAGGGCTGGATGCTGCTTAACACGCGGGATACCATCTGGTTACGGCTGCATAAGAAGGATGCGCATAAGCATGACTTCAAACATCTTGGTCAAGCGATGATAAACCTCTGCAAGATACAATTTCCGCTCGTGGAGCGTGCGGATGTGAAGATATTGGTGGCAACGGAGGCATTGGGCGGTGCGAAGTACACGAAGGAGCTTATAGATACCGTCTGTGTGCCCTATTGGGAAAAAGCGGATGAACAGACGAGACGGTTCTCAGATGAAGACGTGGACTGTTTTTACGGCTGCACTATCTGTCAAACTTTCGCGCCGAGTCATGTATGCGTGGTTGCACCGGATAGACCGCCGTATTGCGGTATAATCACGTGGATAGGTGCGAAAGTGATGTGCGATCTTGATCCGTACGGGTATATATTTGAGATGCCGTTGGGCGAGTGTGTTGATCCGTGGGGTGGCGAATACACGGGTGTGAACGATAAGATATTTGAGAAGTCGAACCGGTCTTACAAACGTGTGGTGATGTATTCTTCGATAACATACCCGCAGACGAATTGCGGCTGTTTCGAGGCTGCTATCTTTTACATACCCGAAGTTGACGGGTTGGGGCTGGTGGATCGCAGATATAGTGGCGATACGCCGCTGGGTATGACGTTCTCGCGACTCGCAGGGCTTATTAGCGGTGGTATGCAGAACCACGGGTATTGTGGTATCTCGTTTAGAACGCCGCGGTCGAAGAAGTTTGTGCGTGCTGATGGTGGCTGGCACCGTATAGTCTGGATACCGCAGGAGTATAAACAGATGCTTGCGGAGGCAATACCCGAAGCGATGTATAACAAGATCGCAACAGAGGACGATTGCGTGGACCAGGAAGAGCTGAAGGCGTTTTTGAGGCGAGTGGATCATCCGGTCGTGCAGTTGTGGAAGAACGGGGCGGTGCCGGAACCGATGACGATACCGCCGGCTAATACTGATTGGGAACCCGAGGAAGAGGAAATAGCACGTGAAAGAGGTAAAAAGTTGGTGGATTCGTGAGGTGCAAGAGGCTAAGAAAGAATAATGGTATCACGGTCATATTAGCTACAGTAGCTTTGAGGTTTCATAGAATTTGTGGGTGAAGCGGACAAAGCTTTGATCCGTTGTGTTGCAAGGCTATTGTTGAGTGAAGCAAGAGAAGCGGTTCTAAATAATGTGGCTCGGGTTTTGTTCTGGTCTATACACTATAAAAAACCACGCTCGCGCTGTACCAGTTATTACCACCACCCCACTATAGGTATAACTGATGCACCACCCAGACATCTTCACACCCGGGAACCTGCCTCTTCAGCGTTCTCCTCTGTTGTCTTACTACTAATGCCCCTCTTACGGTAAAACACATATTCGAGGACAATCTCAACTGGGCGGCATTTCACCTTGCGGGAAAAGATAACCTCCATGAAATTGAAATCAACGAAGTCAACAAGATGCTGTCCTGCAAGGACGAGAGTCGCGGCTTCTTCACATACTTTATTACAAAAGCGAATAAATGGGCACCAAAATGTCCATCTTCCTATACACGTGGAAGAAAAATGACATTCGTGTGCGGGAAAGTGGAACAGGCCTACGGTATATCCAAGAACTATTGGGGCATAAAAGTTCAAAAACCACTGATATATATACTCATGTGACTAATAAGGGTATCGGTAAGATTAAAAGTCCGTTTGATAACTTACAGATGAAATGAGGGTTAAAGGTGGAGAAGTTCGATCATAGGGGTGTATATGCGAACCATTTTCGGATATACCGAAGTTATACGCAATTCAGAACCCCGCCTTAAACAGAAATATTTATATGAATCACTAATCCCTTATAATAATATAAAAGAGGCTTTTTTATGAAAAAGATCAACAAAACTCAAATAGGAATTACTACAGGTGTTATTTTTGGCATAGTTGATATAATCCCCATGATACTTATGAAAATGACATAAGATACATTGTTAGGTGCATTTTCTATGTGCGTGATTGGCGGTTTTCTCATATCAACATCAAATTTAAAATTGAATAATACTTTAAAAGGAACGCTAATTTTCTTTTTGATAGCCGCTCCAATGATGATTGTAGTGGTTGCTGGTAGTCCAAAAGAACTAATTCCAATGTTAGTTACAAACCTAGTTATAGGAAGTTTGATGGGTTATTTTATTGGCCGCTTTGGAGAAAAACAATATGAATAAATTACAAATCCAAGAGAAAACGAAAAAACTGCTTAAAAACAGAGAAGCCAAAGGAATTTACAGAAGAATTGGAGGAACTCCTTAAATTTTATGTAGATAAAGCAGCTACAAAAAATTACCAGAGGATCATTCCAGATACTGGAAAGTTCTTTGGGGTCCCACTTCCTATTTTGAGAGTAATAGCTGCCGAGGTAGGAATTTTTATCCAGAAAGAATCAACAAAAACAAAACTTTTGTTAGAGACTATATGGACTGAAGGTTCTTTTGAAGCAAGACAGATAGCAGGGAAATGCTTGGAGAAGTTTGGTCCAAAGAATCCAAAAATATGTTTAGATTTTGTTTCTTCGGTACTGCCTGATCTTGATAACTGGGCTGTTTGTGATAATCTCGCTATGTGTGGAGTAGAGCCTATAGTCTATTCTAATCCAGAACTCATTTTGCCTCTCTCTGAAAAATGGAGTAAGAGCGAGAATAAATAAATTAGACGTTTTGGAGTAGTAAGTTTGCGAGGATACAAGAAAATCCAAATAACGGACACAGTTTTCGCGATTCTTGATCTGGTTATGGAAGATAAGGACAAAGATATAAAAAAGGCAGTATCATGGATTTTAAGAGAAATAACCAAAAAGAATCCAGACGAGGCAGCAAAATTTTTAATGAAATGGGCTAAAGCAAATCCAAGTAAAGATGCGAGATGGGTAATTAAAGATCGGATGAAAAAAAACAAAAGAAAATTGAGCAAGGAGATGTTGGATCAGATAAACATGGCGACTGCTGGATCTACACCGCCATAAAATCTGACACAAAACTCCATTTAGCCCATCGCACCGGCAAAAGAGTACAGGAAACTGCGAATAAACTGATGGCAATGGTAAAGCCGTGGTAAGGTGCCTGACACTGATAATAAGGCTACGTTCGTCAGCGATGGCAATGATCAGTACACTACAGCCCTACTTGGGAACTTCGATCCAGACACAATCAACTACGGACAGCTTGTTAAGGAACGGAAAGGAGGCAGAGTTGTTGGAAAGACAAGAACAATAATATTTGGTGATTTAGAGGCTGGAGATATTGAAACGGTGTATGTAGAACGATATAACCCTACCCTGCGACACGGCATCTCGAGATTGGTCCGGAAAAGTCTCTGTTTTTCGAAATGCAAGAATATGCTGGATGACCACCGTGACCTCTACCAGTGCTACACCAATCTTATCAGACCCCATTTGACACTTGCGATTGAAACTCCCAAAAGGGTCAGAAACATTGAGAGGACGCCGTGTATGGCTGAAGGGATTACCAAAATCATCCCTGGACGTGGAGGGAATTTTTGATGTTTAAGGGTGGGTCATGAAATTTAGGACACTACCGGATTTTCTGCGTCCTTCTGCGTCCTTCTGCGTCCTTCTGCGTCCGATAACCAAATTTTATTCCTTCTTGTATACGCACGAAATCTAAAGCTGTGAGGTCGTGGGTTATATATTATATTAATAGATTATGGTATATTAAGAAAGATTTAGTACGGGCTGGTAGATCAGTTGGTAGATCACTCGCTTGGCATGCGAGAGGCCTCGGGTTCAAATCCCGACCAGTCCATTATGGCAGAAAGAGATAGGGGTCCGCATCCGACACTGCGCATCAAGGGCACAAAAAGCCGGTCGCTAGCGGATAAGAAGATAGTCCTGGGTGTTACGGGCTCTATCGCCGCGATAAGAACTGTTGAACTCGCACGCGAACTGGTACGGCACGGCGCAGATGTGTACGGGGTGATGAGTGAAGCGGCAACCGAAATAATACATCCTTATACGCTTCATTATGCCACGGGTCATGACGTGATAACGAAACTAATGGGTAATATAGAGCATGTCGAGTTTTTAGGCATGGAGGGTTCCGCAGACCTATTTATCGTTGCGCCATGCACCGCAAACACGATTAGCAAAATCGCTACCGGTGTCTCGGATAGCACAGTAACCGCATTTGCAACTACGGCTTTCGGTTCTGAAATACCGATAATTGTGGTGCCGGCGATGCACGAGACCATCTACAAGAGCCCGGTGCTGATAGAGAACCTAGCGAAGCTGAAAAAGCTGGGTGTCACCGTCATAGGCCCTAGAATAGAGGAAGGACTTGCTAAGATCGTATCAACTGAGGCTATTGTTCTTACCGTTGAGCGTGTACTTTCGCCAAAGAAACTTCTTGGCCGACACATCCTCATTACCGGTGGCGCGACCAGCGAGCCGATAGACCCAATACGGATATTAACGAATCGAAGTTCCGGACGAACCGGGGTCGAACTAGCAAGAGCGGCCTACAAACAGGGTGCCGAAGTCTCGCTTGTACACAGCAGCGCACGGGATTTAACGGGGATAAAAGAGATACTGGTGGAAACCGCGCGCGAAATGATTGATGCCTGCATTAACGAACTACGTGCTGCGAAAAAGCACGGGAAAGGCTACGATGCACTTATATCTTCGGCGGCAATAACGGATTTTACCGGTGAATCGTCAGACGTGAAGATACCTTCGGGTGGCGAGCTCCATCTGCGGCTCGTGCCTACACAAAAGCTGATAGAAGAAGTCCGAAAAGAATTCCCCGAGCTTACTATCGTGGGATTCAAGGCGGAGACGAACGTTTCCGAGCAGGAGCTGATAAGAAGAGCGCGTGAAAAGCAACAGGCATACAACCTTGCAATGGTAGTTGCAAATGACGTTGGCGCGGGTGGTATAGGAACCGAAGATAACGAGGTGTTCATATCACGAGCAGGCGTGGCGGATATAAAGCATGTAAAAGGTGCGAAGAAGCTGATTGCCGATGCGATAATTGAGGACCTGGCAAGCTTTCTTTAAGTACCACTTTCTCTCCAGAGGCTAAAACTACGAAGCGCTGTCAAACAACTATAAAAACGCGTATATCACTTCAATTTAGGGGAACTCATCTATACCATAATCTTACGTATTTCATATGCCCGTCCATCCGTGCCTGTGCAGGGATAAGTGTAACGTTTTTGTACCGCTAGGGTTCATCCCCATTCAATCATAAACCCTTGGCCTTTTATCAATTTTTATTATACCTATCAAATTGTTCCTAGGGAACTCACAGATATTGATTTACCCGAACTGTATCATTTTCCAAGGAGTTTTAAGACACAGATTAACGATGAATAACACAGATTTAAAGTAGGGTAGTTTTTTAATTTTGGTTCAATCAGTAAAAACTTAATAAACAGGACAGTACCGCCTGTGTAAATCTGTGAACTCTGTATCTACAACATTTATCAAAATGGGTAAACTATTTACTGGGAGTTCCCCTATATGTCATAATCCAAACTCCTTTTTGAGCTCTTCGTGCGCTATTAATTTTCCTTCGCTTTTTTCTATGTTATACTCTTGCAATGCCTTATAGTCGTCTTCCGTCAAGATGCGGTCTATATCTACCATATGCTTTTTTATCTCCACTAATTCCTTCTTCACAAATTCCAGGTCTTTCATTTCGACTATTTCCCTCTTAGTTGTATTTATAAAAAAACCTTTACTAAAGAAACAACCTAATCGCGGGTATCCTGTCTTTATAAACCCGGCCGTTAGTATCCGTGAATTTTGTGCTTGTGATTGTACCATATCCATTCGTGAGTGTTGGTTTGTGTATTATCTGCGGATACGAACCCGTGCAAATGGTATAGTTGTAAGTTTCGGCTTTGTATAGCACGAACTCGACAAACGAGATGTTGTGCCAGTCACCGGTATAGTGGCCGTCCCAGTGTCCTACTGCGCCGCTCCACGTGGCATTCCAGATTTTAACGTATTCCGTGTGCCCTCCGGTCCCGGGGCATGGATAGGTATAATGTTTTCGCACTGTTATTGTTTGGTCTAATGTGATGGTACCCTCATGCGTGCCGCAAACGCTGGGATACGGATTCCCGGGCTCTCCCGTATCAAATACGAGTGTTTGGTTTTCTTTTATGTGATAATTCTCAAAATGCTCCTTCAGAGGATAAAAATCGGTATTATCCTTGTCTATGATGTACGGGTTATCCCAGATACCATCACTACGGTTATCAAAGTCGGTGTAGTCATCCCAATAATTACCGGTATAATTGCGGTACGTGTTCCCGTTGTAGCTGTAAGTAACCGGCTCGGTTGAGTTCCAGATATTTACTGATTTATAGGAATGCACATTGGGCGTGTTGTTTATGAAATTGTTGAGATAGATTTGGTTGCCTTTTGATAGCCCTGAGATGTAGATACCTTGAGTTCCACTGTTCCTAACCGTGTTCTTTACTATTATGTTCTCGTGCGATTTTGATAGATAAATACCCCGATCCTGGTTCGAGTCCATAACGTTACTCATGATTTCGTTATTGTTCGACGAGCTTATGGCGATACCTCGCTGGGTACTGTGTGTAACGTCATTATCGGTGATCGTGTTGCTGTTTGATCTCTCGTAAAGGTAAACACCACAATTGCCACTGTCCCGGACCACATTGGATGTAATCAGGTTATCGCAAGATTTTGATACCCAAATGCCATGGTCCTTGTTAGACGTGACAACGTTATCACGGATGTTATTCTCGCTCGATGTACTTACAGCCATACCGCGCTGGGTATTGTTTATGACGTCATTATCGGTGATCGTGTTGCCGTTTGATTTATCGTATAGGTAGATGCCACAATTTCCTCCGTCCCGGACCACGTTGGATGCAATCATGTTATCACAAGATTTTGATAGCCAAATGCCATGGTCCTTGTTAGACGTGACAACGTTATCACGGATATTATTCTCGCTCGAAGTACTTAATGATATACCGCGCAGGACATTGTTTGTGGCGTCATTACCGGTAATCGTGTTGCTGTTTGATTTATCGTAGAGGGAGATGCCATAGTTGCCACTGTTCTTGACTACGTTGGTTACAATTAGGTTCTCGCATGATTTCGATAGCTGAATCCCTGTGCGATTGCTAAGATCCACAACATTGTCACGGAGTACATTATT
>DAOUUS010000012.1 GCA_030668065.1 Candidatus Methanophagales archaeon | reverse complement strand
CTACCCTGGATCTTCGAGACTTATATCACTAGAAATTCGATTGTGTCAAAAAACTCGTTACGTTTAGCTCGTCCATTCGTGCCTTTTCGTCTTAGCACCACTTCTGTTTTATGATAAACGCCACTACCTTCTCTGCGCACTCGTCCACACACATCTTTTCGCTATCCACCACAACCTCGGGATTATCGGGCGCTTCGTACGGTACGTTAACACCCGGCACGGTGGCACCTACGGTTTTTGCTGTTTTGTATATACCCGCGGGCGCGTGTGCCGCTTTCCTGATCTTTTCTCGTTCTATGCACGTATCTAAAGAGCACTGCACATACACTTCCGCGAAATCACGTATAGTCTCACGAGCTCTTTGCCGGTATCGCATTCGGTTTGCGGTAGCATCTATTATAACGGGCTTGCCGCTATCTACCAGAAGTTTCGCCATGTACACTAACGAGGCATACACAATCTCCCGTTCCGCATCTGAATAAGCCGGTTTTGGTGTGATAAATTCCCGTATCTCGTCAAGTTCGAGCCTTTTCACGTCTGTTAAGTCTTCCAATAAAGTACGTACTTTTTCCGCTATTACCGACTTGCCACTGCCCGGTAAGCCGGTTATCCATATCGCCCAGGTCATTTCTTCTTATATATCATTAAAATAATATCGCATGGATATAATATTATAAGCACATGACGCGCGAAGAACTGATAGGGAAGATAGAACGGCAAAAGCGGAATAAGAACGCGATTATTCTGGCGCATAACTATCAGCGACCCGAGGTTCAGGACATAGCGGAATTCATAGGCGATTCCTTAGAGCTGGCAAGGAAGGCGATGACGACAAGTGCCGATATAATCATCTTCTGTGGCGTGGATTTCATGGCGGAAACCGCAGTGATACTGAATCCCGCTAAAAAAGTTGTCATTCCCGACCGGGGTGCGATATGCCCTATGGCACAGCAGTTACCCGCAGACTCTTTACTCGCTGCTAAACGAGAACATCCTGATGCTGAAGTAGTCCTGTACGTGAACACGCTTGCGGAAAGCAAAGCACTTGCCGACTGCATCTGTACTTCCGCGAATGCACGGAAGATAGTTAATGCTATGGACACACAGACAATACTATTTGGTCCCGACCGCAATTTAGCATATCACGCACAACAGGCGACTACAAAGACGATTATCCCTGTTCCGGAGCACGGGCTTTGCCCTTCGCATCACCAGATAGTGATGGACGATTTATTAACTGCTAAGAGTGCGCATCCTGATGCAAAAGTTATTGTTCATCCCGAGTGCATTCCTGAAGTTCAGGACAGTGCGGATTACATCACGTCAACCAGCGGCATGGTGAAGATTTGCCATGAAGAAGCGGCTGATGAGTTCCTGATTGGCACGGAAGTAGGACTACTTTACAGGCTCAAGAAGGAGACACCGGAAAAGAGATTCTATCCCATCTCCAATACCGCGGTATGTCCACAGATGAAGATGCATACTTTAGCGAATATAGAAACGGCATTGGAAAACGAGGAGCCGGTAGTAGTTGTTCCTTCGGAAACGGCACGGAAAGCGAAGAAAGCGATAGAGCGGATGCTTGCGATTCCGTGATACAAAAACAGCAAAAAATAGAAAGTAAAGAATGGTTTGTTTACCAGTTGCTTTCAGGCTCTTACCAAGTTAGTCCCACATTTCGGGCATGTCTGCTGATAGCATGGCACTCCCGCTTGATGTGGTACCGCATATCCGCAATTGGGGCAGCGACATTCACCGCCTATGCCTGAAGCATTGCCGCCCATTCTACCTCGACCTTGTCCTTGTCCTTGACCCTGACCTTGTCCTTGTCCTTGTCCTTGTCCTTGACCCTGACCTCGACCTTGGCCCCTTCCGCCGCCTTGACCCATACCACTCATCTTACCTTTTTCGCCTCCTATTACAACTAACTAATGCCTGTGCTCCTCACAAGCGTCTTTATCTGAGACCTCGTGGAGCAACCCTGCCTGAAACGCTTTTAAAACGTCACTCACGGTTGTTCCGTCAGAATTAGCACCTACATATACTTCAATACCGAACTGCTCGAACATGCTTATCGCTCGAGGTCCCAACCCCTGGCAGAGCATCACCTCTACACCCGCCTCTGCTAAAATCTCTGGTGCCTGTTTAACACCACCAAAATGTTCACTTGTGTTTGGCAATACTTTCACATCATTTGTTTTCTGATCTACAATAGTGAAAGTAGGTGATCGCCCAAAATGTCCGCCCACTGTCTCTTCTAAACCTTTATCGCCCATTGACGGTACGCCTATCTTCATCTTATCCCCTCCTTTTCAACTCCGATATTTTATTCTTTACTTCCTCTAATTCGTACTCCAACCTACTCGTCAGGTTCAATAACTCTTCGAGTTCTTCTTCTCTACTCTGCGGTGTTAATGTTGGTGCCGTTTGCAAAGGTTGTTGCATCTTGCCCATACCCGCATGAGCCGGTGCTGTTGAAGTACCGGTCTCAGCTAACTTACCGCTTTTGTACATCTCAATAGCTTCTTGAACCGTGCCATACGCACCCGTTGCGACCTTCACACTTGCTGTGGACAGCACCTGAAACGCATTAGGGCCTATGTTCCCTGAAATCACTACATCCACACCTTTATTCGCCATTGTTTGCGCCGCTTGAATCCCTGCTCCTCCCGGTGCGGCAATGGCTTCGTTCACCATTGCTTCAAACGCCATTGTATCCGAATCCACGACCACGAAGTTCTGACACCGACCGAACCTGGGATCTACCTGCGCATTTAAATCACTTCCTGTCGCGGTTACACATATCTTCATCTTTTCTTCTCTCTCCTTCTCTATTGAATAAACCACTTTTCATATGAATATATATTCATAAACATATGAACTTTCAATTTTTGGGCTCCTTACCTTCCACATATGTCCTTACCCTTTTCACTATGTGCTCAAATGCCTCTTGCACTTTCAAGTCCTTTTGTAGTACAAACGGAGTTCCCGCATCGGTTGCTTCTACCACTTTTGGGTCCAGCGGCACTCGGCCGAGGAAAGGAACGTCTAATTCCGTCGCTGCCCGTTCTCCGCCGCCATATTTGAATATGTTTATCTCCGTTCCACAATGTGGGCATACAAAACCGCTCATGTTCTCTATTATTCCTATAACCGGTACTTTCAGCACCCGTGAAAAATCTACGGCCTTCCGCGAATCCAGCAGTGCTAAGTCCTGTGGCGTTGTAACTATTATCGCACCATCTACATCCTTTATCAGTTGCGCAACACTTAGTGGTTCGTCACCCGTCCCCGGTGGCAGGTCAATTATCATATAGTCCAGCTCGCCCCAATCTACATCAGATATGAATTGCCTTATCGCTGTCATCTTCATCGGTCCCCGCCAGATGATTGCGGAATCAGGACGTGGTAGCAGGAATCCAATAGACATAGCTTTCAGACGTGGCGTGACAGAAACCGGGTACATTTTCTCACCTGCGGGTTCCGGTCGCTTGTCCTCTATGCCCAGTATTTTCGGCACGTCAGGTCCGTGTATATCGGCATCCATTAAACCCACGTCTAAACCCGCCATGCCAAGAGCAAACGCAAGATTCGCTGCCACTGTTGTTTTACCTACTCCGCCTTTTCCGCTCATCACCATTATCTTGTGCTTTATCTTATCCATGCTCGCTTTCACTGCTGCTTCTTCCTCTTCCATCCGATTCTTCTTTTCTTCTTCTACCATTCTCTTTCCTCTAATCTGCAAACAGATCAAAATTAACCCTGTGGTCAGTTTCCACGTTTCCTGCCCCACCTGCAGGGAGGCACTCGCCGGTCTTGCAAAGGCACAGGCGTCTCAGTATCTTTCACTACTATTACATAATTGCCGCCTTCTATCCTTATAGCTTTACCTTCGATAAGTGCCTGTGCGATTTTACGGTGTGATTCGCTTATTATCCTGTGGAATGTAGGTTGTGAAACACCCATCCGCTCCGCAGCCGCTGCCTGGTCCATCCGTAAATAGTCCTTCAGCCGTATGCTCTCCAGCTCCTCTACCTTTAATATCTCATCATCCGCGTTGGGTGGAATACTTTTACCACACATCTTCGGTTCGAAATACAGGAAATTCGGCTGGAAGCCCACACAGCGTCTCCGTCTCACACCTCGCATCTTCTTGTATGAATATATATTCAGCTTGCTATAAATAGTTTCGGCTTTTGCTCGCACGCAAGTAGAAACGGAAAAGAAGAAGATATTTAAAGATGGAATATAAAAGAGTGACAAGAGATATGCCAACAAAAAAAGAGGCCGCGGATAAAACGTTGGACTGCCCCAAATGTTGGGTAGCCATGGAAAAAGAAGAAGTCGAGATCCTGGGTCCGAACATCGTTATAGATATTTGCCCCGACTGCGGCGGTATCTGGTTAGACCGTAGTGAATTGAACAAACTGCTGAAAGATAGAAAACTATCTAATTATTTGACCAAGCATATCGGGACACAGAGTAAGAGCCAATTAGTATGCCCCCGATGCGGCTGGTTAATGGACCTCGAGCCGGCAGAAGAGGTAGAGGTGGATGTGTGCTTGAAGTGTGGCGGTGTCTGGCTCGATTATGGCGAGTTAGAGAAATTGAGGGACATTTCGAAGGCCGGATTTGAAGGTGATGAGCTTGCAAAGGATGTGGAGCGATGGGAAGAGGGGTCTAAAAAGGGGCGTCAATCGGCACTTTCGAGGTTGTTCAGGCGCTAATCACGTAAATACTGAGAAGTATGTGATTTCAAATAATAACTTATAGCACTTTACCGCACGTGTACCGAATCGAACGGTAAGCTTTTTATTATGAATTATTAAAAGGCTTATTTAGGTGATAATATGAAAGGCTTAAAATCGAAGATAACGAAAGCGTTACCTGCCGGTGCACGTTTAGATTGCGTGGATAATACAGGCGCAAAGGTGGTGCAGATAATAGCGGTGAAGGGCTATCGAGGGGTAAAGAACAGGTATCCAAAAGCAGGAGTCGGCGATATGATAGTGATAACAGTGAAAAAGGGAAGACCAGAGATAAAAAAGCAGATACTGAAAGCGGTGATAATACGACAGAGGAAAGAATACAGACGGTCTTCCGGGATGCGTGTGAAGTTCGAGGATAATGCGGCCGTTATCGTGGATGACAAGGGTGCGCCAAAGGGTTCCGAGATAAGAGGCCCGGTAGCAAGAGAAGCAGTGGAGCGTTTTTCTGCGATAGCATCTGCAGCTACTATGATCGTGTAGGGTCTCATGCCCGTGGCGGGGGTTACCGAGTGGACAAAGGTGGCAGACTCAAGATCTGCTCCCGTAGGGGTACGCGGGTTCGAATCCTGCCCCCCGCATATGATAATTGGTATTTGTATCGCAGGGGGTAAGAAACCACGAGATTCCACGAGATTAACACAAGATGTTGGGGTTAACAGCCATAGTTTCACACGTAGCTCCTTATATTATAAGTCACTATAAGCCGAGTTTCAGCGTTGTATAGGCTACAACTTAAAAGAACTCATCAGTTCAGTGGCCGTCACAAAAAACAGAGGATTGCCCCTTTTTCTTGTTTTCGCTATGTAGCCCATATATAGGCTACATAGATATAGGTCTTTCTCGGCTGATTATAGTGGCTTAATGTTCCATAGATCGCAACTTATTAGAGAAAAAAACATTGTAGCCTATAAAATTCGTAATCTTGACTTTCGCCATTACGTTAAAGGAGCTCGAGTTTGATGTTGAACGGTCGCGGAAGTTCATGAGTCCGCTGTACGAGATTTTAACGGATTTCGTGGGCGGATATTGCATCAGGACCCGCGTCTGTACGCAATGATGCAGACGAATTGTGAGATGGGTGCGGTACACGCGACTTTTTTGGCGTGTGCTAAGAGGTTACAGGAGTTGGTTGCGGCGGGTGATCTGGGTGCGGTTATGGCTGCGATGAGGGCGGCGAAGACGCATTTCGGGGATACGGCACAAGCAATGGAGGATTCTGATGGGGTGATTGAGGGAAAAATAAAACATTCTTTGGGAAAGAAAGTTTGATTAAAGAAGCATATATTTTTAAGTTTGCATAGCACTATCTAAGCATGTATGTTTCCTTTTGATTATATTTCGGAGATAGCAGAAGGGGCGATATCAAAGCTTCCTTGGTATTGTCAAATATTAGTTGTATTAATTGCTGCGATTGCATGCATATTAATATGTTATATCTATAAAGATAAAAATATTGAGTGGGTAAAAAACACTCAAAGTGCCTGATAATAATACTTGTTATACTTATTGTTTGTCTTGTAGCAGTTTCTACCTTTGATTATTTGTATTCACCTAAACCCCCGGAAGATCAATTAGTGGTGGCAATTTCACCATTTTATTATATTGACGAATCGGGGCAGACTGGGGCTGATATTAATACTGCAAATGATTTTAAGGAAAGACTTGAGGCAGAGAAAGGTCTTGGAATAAAAGTTATAATGTTAGACTTAGATAATCCAATACGTGACAAAGAAGATGCAAAATCTCAGGGTAAAAAAGTAGGAGCCCATTTGGTTGTATACGGTGCAACAAAAAAGAAGATTGGTAACATAGGTGAGATAAAATGTCATATTCTCCCCCTATCAAGTTTAGAGATAATTCCTTCAGAGATACAGTCCTTAGATGCCAGAACTAAAGAAGGTGGTGGCTCAATTTTCAGTGAAAAAGCCACGTTTTCTATGGTTACTGAAGAACCTATTACAATTATTAAATCATTAAAAGAAAATGCCTCTTCAGCTATATACACAATCGGTGCATTTGAAAGATATAGAAAATCGGATTTCACTTCTGCAATTAGATTCTTTATGTCTATAAAAAATCATGAAAATGATTCCTTAATATTATTTTATATTGGAACTTGTTACTTACATAATAATAATTTGGATGAAAGTGTACGATATTTTGACAGCGCCATCGAGATAGACCCGCAACTTGCGGAGGTATGGAACAACAAGGGAGTTGCTCTTGGTAATTTGGGCTGGTACAAGGAAGCCATAGCTGCCTTTGAAAAAGCTGTTGATATAGACCCACATGCAGAGGCATGGAACAACAAGGGAGTTGCTCTCGGTAATTTGGGCTGGTACGAGGAAGCTATAGCAGCCTATAACAAAGCCATCAAGATAGATCCACAACTTGCAGAGGCATGGAACAACAAAGGAGTTGCTCTCGATGATTTGGGCAGGCACGAGGAAGCTATAGCAGCCTATAACAAAGCCATCAAGATAGACCCGCAACTTGCGGAGGTATGGAACAACAAAGGAGTTGCTCTCGATGATTTGGGCAGGCACGAGGAAGCTATAGCAGCCTATAACAAAGCCATCAAGATAGACCCGCATCTTGCGGGGGTATGGAACAACAAGGGAATTGCTCTTGGTAAACTGGGCAGGTATGAGGAAGCCATAGCAGCCTATGATAAAGCCATTGAGATAAAACCGCAACATGTAGAGGCATGGGGCAACAAAGGATTTGCTCTTGGTAAACTGGGCAGGTACAAGGAAGCCATAGCAGCCTATAACAAAGCCATCGAGATAAAACCGCAATATGTAGAGGCATGGGGCAACAAAGGATTTGCTCTCGATGCTTTGGGCAGGCACGAGGAAGCCATAGCAGCCTATGATAAAGCCATCGAGATAGATCCACAAGAGGCAAAGGCATGGAACAACAAGGGAATTGCTTTAGATAAGCGGGCTAAGCATGAAGAAGCAAAAGAAGCATTTGAGAAGGCGCATGAAATAGATCCAACAATTTAAATACCGTAAATATCTGCCTTTTAAGTCACATTTGCAATTGCAGGATTGTTAACTGTTAACATTCACATATTTTCTGAGAAGAGGAAATGCGCGAGAAAAAGAGGGCATCCCTCTTCTACGATTCGGGGATGCTCCAAAAGTATGAGGGGTTATAACCTGACTTTCAGTGTTGTATAGGCTACACACCTAAAAGAACGCATCCGCAAACCCCAACTTTTCTATAATAGCCTTTTGCTCTTTAGTGAGAACAGAAATTTTATCTTGTCTTTCTCCCCCAAAATCAAGAGTAGTTTTTCGTATTCTACCCGGTTCATCCAGACTATCTTTAATACCATCCCAACCCGCAACGCCTAAATGATGCTTATACGTATCCTCTTCAAATTAATTGGTAACTAGAGCAATCTCTCAAAACCTCTTGCTTTCGATAACGATCGTAGACACAGATTTTACAAATTTACGCCGATACAATCTAATTAGGGATTATTTTAGATAATTTGAAAATGCATTTTACCATACTTTTTGAAGAGGATACGAATTAAGTTAAATCAGGTCTAATTATTTTTTGATACCAAAGCTATGGACGAACACGAACCCGCGGTCAAGCAGCATATGGATACCTCTAAGAACAAGATTTGGTCACTGAGCAGGCGTTATGGACTGCAACCGCTCCATAGAGTTTTACTGGGTCATGACGGTTCCATGACCGCCCTTCTGGAGTTGATCTCGTGCGGTGAAGTTGCGCTTCGCACGATTAAGCAATCCGTAGTCCCTTGCCCGCAAGAAGCAGCCGACCTACTCGCGGTCGCTGCGGGAGAACCGACAAACGAGCGTGACATCCTGATTATCAGGCTGTCAGATGGTTCGCCACTAATATACGCACGGTCTTACACACCGCTAATACGGTTAGAACCGGCCTTCAAAGCCGACCTGATAAGAGCCGACAACCCCATCGGCAATATTATGCAAAAGTACCGAATTGAGGCTCGGAGAGAGATAATAGATGTCGGCTACCTGGATACTGACCGAAGTCTTGAAGAACTATTAGCTTGTCCTCCTCCATATCTCTGGCGGGCATATAACATCATCACCCATGGTAAACCGCTGATAACGATCAAAGAGTTCTTCGCTACCTCGTTTCCGACTTTATGAATAGCGGATTAATTGGTAGTATGTCCCTAAAAAGGAGCTATACTTCTGTTATCAAATGTATTTTTCAACAGGAGATGAGAACCCGCAGATATTGCAATGAAACCCGGGCAGGTCTGCCTTGCATAGCGGACATACCTTTTCCCCTCTTGCCTTTGGCACTTCACCCACGACTTCTTTGTATATCTCATAAAAGAACAGATGCTCTTTATTCATGAATTCCAGCCCATATTCGATTTTTTTAGTGGCAAACTCGGTATCCGAAATTTTACGTCTGATAACCGCTCTGAGCATCGTTGCACCAGACCCGAACTCTATCGGTTCTTTTGCTCGCCATGCTACGGCATCCAATTCTTTCTCAAATGCCTTCCTTAAAATCCATTTACCATAAATTCTACCTCTTACCGTCTTTATCTTCAAGTCGGGGTTCACGTCAAGCGCGAAATCCACGAGTCCTTTATCCAGATATGGCTGTTTTATCTGCACTCCGAGGTGTGGTCCGAGCGTGTTAGAAGAGAAGTGCATCGTTCTTGCGATAGTTCTTATATACTTATTCAAATCATCATGCGATAACTCGTGCATAAAATAATAACCTGCAAATAGCTCATCTGCACCGTCACCCGTCATCACGCTGTCTATTCCCAGCTTTTTTGCTTCTTTTAATGCTACATAAATGACCAAATCATTAGGGATAGCAGGATCAAAAGTTCCAACCGCTTTTATCACCTCTGGCAGCATCGCCAGTGCCTCGTCTTCTGTTAGGCTTATCGGGTGGTGTTCATAATGGAACCGAAGAGCAATTGTTTTTGCATATTCAGGATCGGCGGCTGGCGTTCCCGCTATGGATACTGTTACAGCTTTCTTGTTTCTACCCGCATTTGTCGTGAGTATTGCTATTATACTCGTGTCCAAGCCACCAGAAAGCAGTAAAGCATCCGTATCGGTTTTCGTCACGGCATCGCTCAATAGTTCGCGTAATGTACTACCGACTTCTTCCTCTTCCCTAGTCATCTCCTTCATTTTACGAACGCACACCCGATAAGTATTTTAGCGACACTGTTAGTTTTAGATATACTTTTTAATAACAGAAAGAATAGGTTTAATGTGATGAACACGAGAAGAAAGATAGCGGCTTTTCGGCCCGATAATGTGCTCAAACGGTCAAAGCAAAAATCAGATAGACACGGCTTTGATTTCTTTGGCTTTCCTGTGTTTGAACTGGTAGAACGGAAAGAAGCGTTAACGGAGATAACGGAAGTTTTTGAAGCAGGTGTGGACCTAGTGGTATTCACCAGTTTGAATGGAGTAAAGAACTCATTTAGTATCTGCGAAGGCGGATTTGACTTGAAAGAGCAGCTCAAGGGTGTTGCCGTCTATGCTATTGGTCCCGCAACGCGAAGAGAGCTTGTTAGATGCGGTGTGCAAGTAGATTTCATGCCGGAGGATTACAGCGCGAAAGGACTTATGGCGCTACTGGATGCGCAAGGAGAACTCGAAGCCAAAAGAATCGCTTTTCTCCGGAGTGCCGAGGGCGGTAATGAGATACTGGCATTTTTACGTGAAAAAGGTGCTTCTGTGACGGATATATCGGTATATGAAGTGCAAATAATAGATTCTGAAGACGAAAAGAAGCTATACGCGGAGTTAGTGAAGTACAAACCCGATTATGTCATATTCACGAGTGCGATGACATTCAAAACGTTTTTAGAGCTCGCGGAGAGGTTTGAGGTGCACGAAAGTGTTCTTGCTCTCTTAGCGAATGCTGAAATTGCCGCTATCGGCGATTTGACCGCGGAGTCAATACGAGAAGAGGGCATGAAGGTGGATATTGTAGCAGGAAAAAGCACGTTTACTGAGGTCTTGAATCTCTTAAAGGAACACGCATCAGAACGTGAAAAGGACTAAGCGAGTTTCGTGCCCTGTGTTTCATTTCCTTCGATTACATCTATTACTCGATTCGGGAACTTCCCATTTATAATAACGCAACTCATTTCGTAACGAATCAAAAAATCCGGGAGTGCTGCATCTACGCATCCCCCTGTCCCTTTATTTACCAGCTCTTCTGCACGCATCGCAGTTATCAAATTACCTTTTTCGTCTAATAGCCCGTCCACATCAGTTAATTTTATGAATGTCTTCTCTCCCAGTTCGTTTGCTATGAACGCTGCGATCGTATCCGACGTGACGTCCCAGGTATGCGGTAAGCAATCATATGCTTTTAAAATGTGATAGGGCAATAGTATGCAGAACTGTCCCGCACCGTCTATTTCAGCCAGGCGTTCAACTACTGGCAGCTCGCCGTTTGCCAAAAAAAGGCCGTACTGATCCATTGCTAAGACCGCCATCCAATGTGCCGCATCCTCCGAGAGGGTATCTGGGCATTTTCGTACCACTTCTGCGAATGGTCCACCACCCGGGATTATTATTATACGCCTGTGTTTCGTCTTGGCGTAATCTCTAAGAACACGTATAATGTCCCAGCCTTCTTCTATCAGGCTGCCACCCAACTTTAATATCACTTTTTCCACCTTCCCGTCCCCAACATAGTCCATATCGCAAAAAGAAACTCGGCATAAGTAGCGGTTCGCAACCTGTGGAGCTCATCGGGATGGACGTAACCCGGCTTGTTTTTACCGATAACGAATGTAAAAATCTTTGAATTCACCGGTATAATCTTCCCACGTTACTTCTACCGAAGATACTTTAGCTTCCGGTGGGCCATAGTGACAATAATCTACTATCTCATCCACTTTGTCCTTTTCTCCTTCGAACACTGCCTCTACCCTGCCATCATCGAGGTTCCTGGCCCAGCCACTTACAGCCCTCAAATTCGCTTCGTCTTTTGTTGTATATCGGAATAGTACACCCTGTACTCTTCCTTTGATAAATACATGTGCCCTCGCTTTTGAATTCATTTTGCGCGTATCCTCCAGTCTTATGGCCTTATTCCTATTTTAGTTATAGTAAAAGTGGGTATTCATAAAAAACTTTAATCCAAAAAGAAAGTATTACCAGAGAACTATTACTGTATCTACAGTAAAAAGATGAGACGAATCGAGATAAAAGTTATACCGAATTCAAATAGGAATGAAATATTAGACGCGGAACCATTGACAATAAGAGTAAAAGATCCGCCAATAAAAGGCAAGGCAAATAAAACAGTTTTGGTGTTACTGTCAAGATACTTCAATGCGCCGGTACGAATAATTTCTGGCAGCAGGAGCAGACGTAAAATCGTGGAGATAGAAGAGACGGATGAAGGTATGGGAAACGGATAATTAGCAGCATAATACGAAATGTATTTCAATAGCACCAACCTAAGGTGTTTATATGAACGGCTGGAATAAAAGGATACTAAGAATAGACCTATCAAAAAGTCGGATAGATAGTTTCGTGCCTGAAGACGCATTACTTAAGAATTATATTGGTGGTCGAGGACTCGGTGCGAAAATAGTTTACGATACAGGTCGAGTGGATGCTTTATCGCCCGATAACCCGCTAGTATTTGCCGCCGGACCGTTAACAGGCACCACGACACCCGCCTCTGGCAGAGTATCGCTGTCCACGAAATCGCCATTGACGGGAACGATATTCGATTCTAACTGCGGTGGCTCATTTGGTCCTGCATTGAAGAAGGCGGGATACGATGCAATGATTATTACGGGTAAATCGCCCGAACCGGTATTCATAGAAATAGAAGACGAAATAGCAGCTATAAAATCGGCAATGACGCTGTGGGGCAAGAACGTAAAAGAGACTACCAAGCTGCTAAAAGGAAAGGGCAGCGTAGCTTGTATCGGGCGAGCGGGCGAGAAACACGTAAATCTGGCTTCGATCTTAGCAGATGCCGTTCATGCCTTTGGGCGTGGTGGTGTAGGTGCGGTAATGGGCTCGAAGAACCTGAAAGCGATAGTTGTAAAGGGCACGGGAAGAGTAGAAATTCACGACAGAACAGAATTCGAAAAGCAAAAGAAAGCGATTCACCGGCTATTAGTTGCGAGTCCCACGATAAGCAAAGGTCTGGCCGTATTTGGTACACCTTTTTTAGTAAAGATAACGAGTTGGATGAATATTATACCAGTAGCAAATTTCAGTAAGACCGAGCCCGATTTTGAGCTAACGCCTTTTTTCGCAAAGACAATAAACGAAACTTATAAACCAAGGAAACGGGCATGCTATTCCTGCCCAATTGCATGTAAACGAGAAGATAAAGACGGTAATGAACTACCGGAATATGAAACAATAGGTTTGATGAGCGCGAACATACAAAATCCAGATTACAAGACTTTAGTCGAGGCAAATCTGCTATGTAACGATTACGGTCTGGACACGATTTCAGTCGCGGGTGTTTTGGGCTGTTACTCAGAGATACGGGGTAAAGGCATTTCGCACGCCGAACTTACGAATCTAACGAGACAGATAGGCGAAAAAGAGGGTATTGGCGAAGGTTTAGGCCAGGGTGCAAAGCGTTTTGCGGCTTCGAAAGGCTGCGCTGACAGCTCAATTCAGGTAAAAGGGTTGGAACTACCGGCATACGATCCACGTGGCGTGAAAGGGCTTGGTTTCAGCTACGCTACTTCCAACCGTGGCGGATGCCATACACGTGCGTACCTCGTGGCGCCGGAGATACTAAGAAAACCGAAGGCTATTGACCCTTACACGCTTGCGGGAAAGGCGGGACACACAAAGGTATTCCAGGACAGATTTGCCGCTGTTGATTCGCTTGTGGTCTGTAAATTCGCATTCTTCGGTGCTGGTGAGGAGGAGTATGCGAACATTTTAAGTGCAGTAACAGGCGAGGTTTATACGTCTGAGGATTTAATGCACGTGGGTGAGCGGATATGGAACCTAGAACGGCTTTATAACTTAAGAGAAGGGTTTTCTAAAGAAGATGATATATTGCCCGAGAGATTCTTTGAAGAGCAGGTGAATGGCAGATTAATAGACCGAGAAGACTTTTTAAAGACGCTGGAAGAGTATTATCGTATGCGCGGTTGGGATGAAAATGGCGTGCCTACAAAACGAAAAAAGGAAATGCTGTTTTAAACAGGAGTTTTTCAAGAAAGCACCCTTCGGGTGCAAATCAATTGTTAGCTACGGCTAAGCAGGGTGGTTCCAATCTGATAATTTGCATCCAAAAACTTCGTTTTCTATCGGTGGTCCCTTCTCATAGCACACGAATGTCATTTTTCTTCCACATTTTGGACAATTTGGCGCCTATTTATTCGCTTTCGTAATAAAGTCCTCGAATGTAATCTGCTTTATACTTCTCTGTAAATATCCAGAATAGTTCCTTTTTGTTCTACGGCTGTAAGCACCGTAATGGCGTATCATTTTGAAATTTCGATCTGGAATGTGCTGAATCAAAGCTCTTATGAACTCCCGCACCGCCATAGTCACGAAATGCTTCTTGCCCTCATGATCCTTGTACCAGAATGTGACCG
>DAOUUS010000233.1 GCA_030668065.1 Candidatus Methanophagales archaeon | reverse complement strand
GGATATTCCTCAATAGCATGAGATAGATAGGAGCTCAAAGGTTTTGATTCATGGTATTTTATAAGTTTCCAGCCGATGGCTTCAAGTTTAGGGTCAATGCGCCGCTTTCGTGTTTCCTGTTCTGTTTCTTCTGGCATATAGACCATATCCCGTAGATATTTACTGTATCAATTGTTGCAGAAGCTGAGTCCTTTTTATGCTCAACCTATTCTAACATGTGATTTTTAAATTATTTAAAACTTGGCATAACCTTTTTTATACCATCCACCCTTTATGTAAACCATGATAATAGCACATACACCAGATGCCGATGACGCATTCATGTTTTACGGGTTATTAACCGGCAAAATCGCAACGAACTTAAAGATAACGCATATTGTTGAGGACATAGAAACGTTGAACAGAAAAGCATTCCAGGGCGAAATAGATGTGACAGCGATTTCTGCGCATGCATATGCGTTTCTGCACCCGAAATATCGTATCCTGTCCGCCGGTGCGAGCATAGGTGACGGCTATGGCCCCGTGGTCGTGGCAAGAAACGGAATGGACGTAAAAGGTAAACGGATAGCAGTGCCGGGGAAATATACCACTGCGAACCTGCTGCTAAAGCTGGCGGTTGATGACTTCCAGCCGGTTGAAATGCAATTTGACGAGATCGTACCCGCAGTACAACGCGGACAAGTAGATGCGGGGTTGGTAATCCATGAAGCGCAGATAACTTATCCTCAGCATGGGCTCGAGAAAGTACTTGATTTATGGGACTGGTGGCATAAAAAAGCGGAATTGCCGCTGCCACTTGGTATTAACGCAATAAAACGTGATGTGCCCGAGGCAGCCCAGCGTGAATTTCTTGTGGCGTTGCGTGATAGCGTGCAATACGCGCTGGACCACGTAGAAGAAGCTATGCAGTACGCAATGAAATATTCAAGAGGTGCGGATAAAGAGCTTGTCACGAAATTCGCATTGATGTATGTGAATAAATACACTTACGAGATGCCCGAAGAGGTAGTAAAAGCGTTCGACATGCTTTACCGCATGGCAGGACGAAAAGGCTTATTCGCGAAACCACCTTTGGACATCCTGTTTCTGTGATTAGCGCGGATCAATTTTCCGGGGAGTACAATATCAGGAGTTGGGTTTCTCTTTTCCATTGGCTATTCTATTCGCTATTTTTTCTTTTGCGGGGTTGCGATATCCACCAGAAAAAAAAATTGGCCACTGTTGCTTGTCTCATTAGCTATATACGCAATATTCAAAGATATTCATATTCTGCCATTTCATGCTCAGTGGTGTCTTCCTTAGGAGTCATAAAAGTTTCTTTTTATTAGCTCCAACCATGCAACCACAGAATGAATTCGTGGGCATCTTGAATCCGTTAGCCAATTTTTTCCCCCTATCCGACAGACTCTGCTATCCGGATCATCTCATCTTTACTCAATGAACCAGAGTGGAGAATTAGACCTATCTCGTCAATTGTCCAGTATAATGCTCGTCCATCCTCTATTAGCTTACCTTCTTGCTCATTAATCGTGACATTCTCGGAAGATTCCAACAATTTACGACCTATTCCAAGCTCAATATCTTCATCTAACGCCAAGGAATCTTCACCGTTTGTGTAGGCCAACCGTATCATAGAATCGTTATGCTTCGGATCCCCCGTATACACAGTATCAAACTCGTAGCCGCTTGGTAGGTACGTAGGCCCTAAGATGTCGAATGATGAGTTCGCTTGTGCTTCTTCAATAGTCACCTTTTCTTTTTCCCTTGATTCTTCCCGGGTCATTACTTCTGCACCTTCTGGAATCTTGAATTCAAATACACTATCTGGAACGCCAGTATTTATTTCGATATTCTTGAATTCCATTGTATTAACGAGTTTGCTCTCGTTTTCATACATCTCGATCCTAAGCGGCATCCAAGTAACCTTATCAACCCAAAATATTGTTTTCTCATGAAAAACATGTTCGCCTGTTTCTTCAGGTATCATTTCAATCACGTATGTACTATGTCCATCAATAATTTCTGACCCTAGAAAAGATATTTCACTATTGTTTAGTACCTCTGCAATGAATGCCATATGATCCATCTCAGATGGCTGACCTGTTTCTGGAATATCCATTGTTATGACTTGATTTTCGGTTGGATCGTACATCCATAGTGTTTTACCATCTGAAACCATAATCTGTCCCGCTATCTCCGCTGGTTGTATATACTCTACACGCATCATCTTTGGTTTTTTGCTTATCTGTTTTATTTCTATTATTGTTGTTTCTCCAAAATTATATGAATTGCTATAGCCCTTTATCGTCATAGTAATATCTTCAATGCTGTCTTGTTTTTCTTGCATTTTTTTCGCAATCTGT
Organism: Candidatus Methanophagales archaeon; assembly: GCA_030668065.1. GTDB lineage: Archaea > Halobacteriota > Syntropharchaeia > Alkanophagales > Methanospirareceae > QENJ01. Next base: position 659 of record DAOUUS010000233.1, on the reverse strand, counting down.
GTAGGAGACAGGTCTTCTACACATCCCGTAAACATCACACCCATTACGACCACTACCATGGCTATTACACCTGCTATGGTTTTATATTTCATACCTCTTTTGCCCCTTTTGTTATTCTATACATAGTACTTTTAAGCTATACCCGTAATTAAATACGAGGCCTGCCCTTAAGCACGAATACCTCTACAACTCAAACTACACTTTTATCACCGAATTCTAAAAGCGTTTCGTTTTTTTTTACATCCGCCACAACTCATTTACCCTTCCGTTTACACCTTCAAAACCAGCCTCAACGCATCTATATCGGCATCCACCTCTTTCGGCGTCTCCGAAATCGCGATCGCACGTTCCGGATCTTTCAATAGATGCCCGGTGGTAATGCACACGATTTTTTCGTTTTTTTGTATCACACCCATTCCAACTAATTTACGCAGACCCGCAATGGAAGCCGCACTTGCTGGCTCTACGCCTATGCCTTCCTGTCGCGCCAGAAGTAGCTGCGCTTCTGTTATCTCCTCGTCCGTCACCGACTCGGCAACACCGCCGGAGTTCCTGATAGCGAGTAACGCCTTTTCTGCATTCACAGGGTCACCGATCCTTATAGCAGAAGCGATGGTCTCGGGTTTAGGCTCCGGCGTTATCTCGGTTTTACCTTCCTT
>DAOUUS010000218.1 GCA_030668065.1 Candidatus Methanophagales archaeon | reverse complement strand
AAGAGGCTTTTTTTGCCATTGCAATCGCATTTACTGTCGCGCACATACCCATAATAATAATAGAAGCGATAATTACAGGTTCGATCGCGGTGTTTCTGCTAAAAGTAAAACCCGAGATAATAGGGGGATTAGGGGATGATGATTAAATGAACGTGAAACCGATGGCTTGTATTTTTGCAATGCTCGTAGTGCTATCGTGTTTGAGCACAAGCGTTGCGAGTGCACATCGCATGCACGTAGTGCATACACTGAGTGAACTAGAAATAGAAGCGTACTTCGGTGGTGGCGCACCTGTACGGGATGCCGACGTGAAAGTGTACGACAAAGACGGTAATTTGTATATAGAAGGCACGACAGACGAAGAAGGTAAATTCCGTTTCCCACCTAAGATAGGCATGGAAGAGTATGAAGTGGTCGTGAATGCGACACACATGCCGGGTCATAAGGGCGAAACCACGATTAACTTAGGTCAGGTAAGTGCTGGTGCTGACGGTGCGGGGGCAGAACTGCCGCTATATTCTAATATTATCGCAGGCTTTGGGTATTTAATAGGAATTGCGGGTTTTGCAATGGCATATGTGTACTGGAAGCGAAATAAGAAGGAGAGCTAGGTGTTTGTATAGCAACAAGAAAAGGGGGTTAGTGGGGGTTTACGCTCTATAATCGCCAACCTGGTACAGAAAATACGAGTACAAATATTGGTCTCTCGTGTAAATCTGCGTAATCTTGTGGTTAACTAAACAAGTACAGGAATAGAAATACTATGGAGGGGGGTGATAAGTAATAGAAATGGTAAATTATCCGGAAATTGACAAGTATTCATCGCTCGATTCACCGATGCACCGGTTTGACCCGAGGGCGAAGATAGTTGCATTTATAATCCTTATTTTCGCGGTTGTTTTAGTTCCAAACCTGAAGTTAGCGTTTATCGCGTTGATCGGTGCTATCCTCTTTCTTATCGCATCGAAACTGCCACTCAGGTTCGCGTTGCAGCACATAAAGTGGGTTTTTTTATTCGTCGTGCCGTTTATCATCATCATGCCGTTTACTGTGTCTGGAACAGAAATATTCAACTTTCACGGTTTAACGATGACCTACGAAGGGCTTGAATATGGTATTTTAGTAGCAGTGCGGGCTTTGTCCGCTGTTATACTGGTTTTACCGATGATCGCGACTACGCGGTTTGACGTTACAATAAAAGCATTGGGTGAGCTAAAAATGCCCAATATGCTAGTTCAAATGTTCATGTTCACGTATCGCTACATCTTTGTGTTTGTGGTCGAGTTTCAGAGGACCTGGCGGGCGATGGCGGCACGGGGGTTCCAATTGAAGACGAACCTATATGCGCTCAAAACTATCGGTAGAGCGTTGGGTATGCTTTTTGTCAGAAGTTATGAACGCGGGGATAGGGTGTATCAGGCATTGCGGGCGCGTGGTTATACAGCAAAACCGAAAACGTTAGTTGAGTTCAAGATGCGTGCGAGTGATTATGTGTGGACAGTTGTTATAATCGGGTTTGCTGTTTCTTTGCTTATTGTTTCTTTTGCGTGAGGTCTATAGGTGAACATTGTTTTTAAGAAGAAGTAAAAATTGGGTGATCAGAACAAATGAATAGGAATGAGGATATACCAACTCCTGAAAGGGGTATACGGATTGAAAAAGTTGCAGAAGATAGGGAAAGGGGTGCAATATATGTCTAAAAGAGGTGAATAAAGATGAATCAAGAAGCGATAACGGTAAAAAACCTGAGTTACAAGTATCCGGATGGCACAAAAGCGCTGGAAGACGTGAATATGGAAGTGTATGAAGGAGAGCGGATTGTGTTAGTAGGACCGAACGGAGCAGGGAAGACAACCTTTATGCTGCATCTCAATGGCACTTTACGCGGCAGTGAAGGGCAGATAGAAATATTCGGTAAGAATCTGGAGAAGATGAAAAGAGAAGAGATAGTAAAAGAAGTAGGAATGGTTTTTCAGGACCCTGACGACCAGTTGTTCATGCCCACCATCTTTGATGACATCGCTTTTGGGCCGATAAACCTGGGGCTAAAAGAAGATGAGGTACGGGAAAGAGTGGAAAAAACTATCTTGTCGCTTGGACTTTCGGGCTATGAAGACAAGTCGCCTCATCATCTCAGTTTCGGTGAGAAGAAGAAAGCGTCCCTGGCTGCGGTTATGGCTATGGAGCCGCGGATATTGGTGCTTGACGAGCCTACTGCTAATCTTGATCCGAGGAGCAGAGCAGAGTTGATAGGGATCATAAATGAATTGAACGAACGAGAGGGGATTACTATGGTGATCGTAACGCATGACGTAAATGCTATTCCTGAACTTGCAGATCGTATATATGCGCTGAACAGGACGATGATAGGAACGGGCACGCCACGCGATATTTTTTTCAATGGTGCGTTACTGAAGCAGAACAAGCTGGATGTGCCGGATGTGTTTAAACTGTTTGAAGTATTGAGGGCTTTTGGCCTCAATTGCGAGAAACTGCCTCTGTCACTGGATGAAGCAGTATCGGGATTGGCAAAGATCATAGAGACCGAAGGCGGACACATACATCTGCACATCCATGAGCATACGCACGACGAGATAGGGGAATGGAGGAGTAAGTATGAGCATCATTAGTACAAAACATTTGTATTTGGTGCCTGGGATTTTGCTAAACAAATAACAACTCTTTCCAGTGATACAGGATAAGATAGGGGTTCCTTATTCGTGAGGCAACCCACTTTTTATTACCTTAACAGCTATTAACCTGTTTTTACTTTTGATAGGTTTGCCGCTTTTTGTCATCTCTGACCGCTTTTAAGCTATCGCCCCTTTCAAAAAAAAAACCAGTCGTGTTACGAATTAAATAGTGGACTTCTTTTATTACATATTAGGGCAGTGATTAATAAAAACGAACGTAGGGGTAATAGAGTAGGTAATTATGCAGAACCAATAATAGGAGAAATCAGGGAGATATATTCAGCGATCAAGGGTCTTAATGATAAAGAAATCTATCAGGACCACTCAAATCATCTAACGACCGTGTTTCAACGATTGGAGTATCTGATTGCACGGGATATGTCAGATAAACGCGCAGAAGAGCTCCTCTCTAATTCCGAATTTGATTCTGCATTTGATGTTATTACCCTGTTCAGAAGTAGGTATATGGCGAAATTGGAAATTGAACATGCAAAAGCAATACTAAAAAGCAGAGATCCCTGGGAAGCGCTAAAAAAATTCGTCCATCTCCCCAATTACCTTCAACTGGCACGGACTGAATATCAGGGTTCTGTGGTTAAACCCGGCGAGCGTGTCCTGTTT
>DAOUUS010000126.1 GCA_030668065.1 Candidatus Methanophagales archaeon | reverse complement strand
GCAGACGAGGTAATAGGAACGCCAAACAAAAAATTCTTTGCGGAACCTGAAGAAGCGGAGCGGATAATGGAAATTGTACAGCGAGATGGCGAACTCAAGAATTATAGAACAATCGTGTTAAATAAGGCTAAAAAGCCGCTACACATCAGCATGTCGGCGGCATTGTTGAGGGACAAAAATGACGTGCCGATAGGGACAGTCCGTGTGAGCCGCGATGTAACCAAAGAGGTGGAGTTGGAAGAGAAGATAAAAGAGGAGCGCGACAACCTGAATTTGATACTTGAGAGCATGGCAGATGGTGTGTACATTGTATCAAAAGACTATAAAGTAGAGTTTATGAACAAGGTTTTGATTGATGTGTTTGGATACCATGTCGGCGATGTCTGCCATAAGGTGTTTCATAATAGAGAAGACCCCTGTCCGCGGTGCAAAAATACCGAGGTAATGAAAGGAAAGACAGTGCGGTGGGAGTGGCACTCACGCAGAAAGGACATAACTTATGACCTTGTTGAGACGCCACTGAAGAATATTAATGGTACCATCTCAAAATTAACGATTTTTAGAGATATCAGTGAGCGAAAGCGAATGGAGGATGAGTTAAGGGAAGCTGAGGAGCGATACAGGATAATCTTCGAGCATGCACTCACCGCTTTGTGTGTCCTTGAGGAGAGCGGAATAATATCTTTAGCGAACCAGGAATTTGCGCTCCTGAGTGACTACTCAAGGGAAGAGATAGTGGGTAAGAAATGGGGCGATTTCATCGCGGATGAAGACAGAGAGAGGGTGCTGAATTATTGCGCGGAAAGAAGAGAAGGGGGTGCACCCGCAGGCTGTCTATTCAGATTCGTTAGCCACACTGGAGAGATAAAGCAGGTGAATGCCTGGATAGAACCGATTCCAGGGGTAAACAGGTGCATTGCAGCCTTGCTTGACATTACAGAGTTAAAAAGGAAGGAGGAAGAATTGCGTGAGACCTGCGAAAGACTTACGGAGCTGGATAAGATGAAACGGGATTTCCTTAATGTTGCATATCACGAGATGCGGTCCCCGCTAGCACCAATTGTAGGGTATGCAAGTCTGCTGGAGAGCTGTGAACTGCCGGAGAAGGGGAGACGGTATCTCTCTAATATAGAACAATCAGCAAGAGAGCTGGATATGATGATAAACCGGATGTTACAACTCGCGACCATTGACGGTAAGAAGATAGATCTAGTTGTGGAAGAGGTGCACCTCTCAGAAGTAGTACAGGAAGTGGTTAAGGGAGTTGAACCTGCGGCAAAGAAGAAGAATCTGGTTATTTCTATGACCGTTCCCGAGATAGAAATCCAGGCAGATAAGGAGAAGACAGCCGCTATATTCTCCAATTTGGTTTCCAATGCAATCAAATATACAGAGGAAGGAGGGAAAATAGACATCAGTGCTGAGGATACGGGGGAAGATATACGTGTTTGTATTACAGATACAGGGATTGGTATATCCGAGGAACATCTACCAAAGGTATTCGAGCGTTTTTATATGGTTGATACCTCCTTGACTCGTAAGCCAGGCAGTCTTGGGCTGGGTTTATCAATAGTTAAGGAATATGTAAATTTGCATGGCGGTAAAGTATGGGCTACAAGCGAATCAGGAAAGGGTTCAAAGTTCTTCTTTATAATGCCAAAAAGGCAATGATAAAGGGTGGGGAAAGATGCAGAAGAAGAGGATTTTGATCGTGGAAGATGCGGCGTATATGCGCGAAATGCTGGCGGAGATGCTGGAACAGCAGAAGGACCGGTACGAAGTGGTGGACTTCGCGGTTAATGGAAAAGAAGCGGTAGAGAAATACAAAGAACTGAAGCCGGACCTCGTTACCATGGACCTGGCGATGGAGGTGATGGATGGAATTCAAGCGATAAAGGAGATAAAGAAATATGATCCGAACGCATTGATCATTGCAATTACCGCTTTGGGCACGCCGGAGCAGAAGAACGCAGCGCTGGATGCGGGCGTGGGAGAATACCTGTGGAAACCGTTCTCGATAAAGAATTTATTTGCTGCGCTCGAAAGACTGCAGAGGAATGGCAAGGAATGAGTGATAATCTGCTATTTGAGGAGATTTTGCGTTCTCTAAGAAGGAGCAGGGTTCGGACTGAAATCGTAATGTATCTCTATAAAATTTATCCCAATGCTTCGTATCCCGCGGAGATTGGTAGGAACACAGGGATAGATCCTACAAATGTCATCGGGGGGTTAAGGGGGATGGGCAGCAGGTTCGATGCGGCAAATTCTCTTCTCACTCAGGGCGTTGTGGAGAAGATAGAGCGCGAAAAAGCTACATATTATCGGCTTTCTGAGCTGGGTAAATCCGTGATAGAGAGCATACAGAAGAGTTAGAGCGCAATTATTGTTAATCGATCATGATTTAAGAATTAGAGCTATTTCGGGATTGTCCATCTGTAATCGGTTTTTGTGTTTGTATAGCCACTTATAAAAGTTTTAATCCTGATACATACCCGTACCGTCAAACAAATAACAAATACCATTAGTACCGGTTTCACATTCGTATTTAATTGTATTTCCTTTTTGTGATTAGGAACACGTGCTTTATTGTCCGGCTATACAGCCCTGCTTTTTTATGACGTTACAACGAATAATCGAAAAGCTTATATATACCTACACATATAGATGTATATGTAGGCACATGTGTATGTGCTGACGCGGGAAGAAAAAAAGGGATAAAAAAAAGGAGGGCAAAAAGAAAATGGAAATGAATAGAATTTTTGGCTCTTGGAGCTATTTTGGTAGGAACCCTGAGCTTGCGACCAGGGTACTGATAGATGAAGTAAGTGCGACCGTAGCGCACTCTAATCCGGTGCGTCAGATTATGGAACTCGAGAAAAACGGGTATTTAGAGGATACTCACACCTTAGCGATATGTGCTGCGATGCTGTATGCGATTACTTTTAGTGCTGCGTTTGCGCTCATGTCCATGACGTACGGTGCGTTTTGGTTTTAGGGCAATTGTAAAAAAGGAGTGAAAAAAATGTTGGGAAAAGCTAAAAAAACGGGATTTGGGGATGTGTTAGTGTCTATTAGAAAGAACAGAGTGAGAAGTGAGATTCTAATGTATCTGTATAACAACTATCCAGAGACTTCGTATCCGGCGGAAATTGCCAAAGACACCGGTATAGACAAAACAAATATCATTAAAGGGTTGAGAGGTGCGGGCAGGTTTGATGTGGCGAAATCACTTCTAAGACAAGGGGTTGTAGAGGAGATGGAGCAAGGAGATGAGGCATACTATCGGCTTTCCGAACGTGGTAAATCCATGATCGAAAGTAGGCAGGAAGCCTAAAAGGAATATAAAAAGGAGGGAATAAGAAAATGGAAATAGGAATAGGTGGATTTTTGAACTCGTGGGGCTGTTTCGGTAGGAATCCAGGGCTTGCAACTCGGGTAATGTTCGATGAGGCCGGTGTAGCCGTGGCGAATTCTAATCCGGTGCGCCATGTACTGGAATTAGAAAAAAGTGGGTATTTAGAGGATACCAGAACGTTAGCGATATGGACTGCGATGCTGTATGCGATTACTTTTGGCGCTGCGTATGCGCTCATGTCCATGACGTACGGTGCGTTTTGGATTTAGGTCTCGTAGAACGGAAAAAGGAAAAGGTGGGATAACAGAATGATAGACATAGGAGGAATACCCAGTGTGCCCCCAGCTTTTATTTATCTTATTGGGGCCGCCTTGTTACTCCTGTTTGGACAGGGTAAGGCGAGGAAGATATATCTTATCGCCTTAGCTGTACTGGGGTTAATCGCTGTAGCGGTATTAACACCTCAGACAAGCTGGGTATTTCCGGTTCTGCAAGGACTGGAGCTAACGTTTTTAGAGGTTGATAATTTTAGCCTTATAATGGGTTATATATTCGCCATAATCGGCGCGGCTGCGATAATATACTCATTAGATATAGTAAAAGAGAATGGCGAGCTTATTTGTGGCTTGCTATATTTAGGAAGTGCAATGGGAGCGGTATTTGCCGGTGACTTCTTTACGCTCTATATCTTCTGGGAGATAATGGCGTTCTCTTCGCTCGGGCTGATTTGGTACAATCGAACCGAGAGGGCAACGAACGCGGGAATGCGATATATTCTGTTCCACTTGTTTGGCGGCTGTGCTCTTCTGGGTGGTATAATAATACATTACATGAATACAGGTTCCATTGCGGTAGGTCCGGTAGAAACGGGCATCGGATACTTCCTGCTGCTTATCGGTATAGGTGTGAACACGGCATTTATAGCGTTACACACATGGCTGCCGGATTCATATCCAAAAGCAACGATAGTAGGTGCGGTATTCATGTGCGTATTTACGACAAAGACGGGTGTGTACGTGCTTGCAAGGACTTATTCCGGCGTAGAAGCAGTGGCATACATGGGTGGCCTAATGTGCCTCTACGGTGTTGCTTTCGCACTGTTACAGAATGACGTGAGGAAACTTCTCTCTTACCATATCGTATCCCAGGTGGGCTACATGGTAGCGGCGATAGGAGTAGGCACGTATGTAGGCATAAACGGTGGATTCGCACATATCTTCAACCATATCCTGTATAAGGCGCTATTGTTCATGTGCATGGGCGCGGTGATATATAGTACAGGGAGACATAACCTGACAGAACTCGGTGGGTTGGCGAAGAAGATGCCGATAACTATGATAACGTGTATGATAGCAGCATTTTCCATTTCCGGCGTGCCCGGATTTAACGGTTACGTGAGCAAAGGTATGGTGGTACACGCAGTGGAATTGGAAGGGATGCACCTACTTACTATCGTGTTGATACTGGGATCCGTAGGCACGTTCCTATCGTTCTTGAAACTAACATATTTCACGTTTTTCAAGAAGAACGATGCGATACAGGCTAAAGAAGCACCGTTGCCTATGTTGATCGCAATGAGTGCTGTTGCGTTCCTTTGCGTTGCCATAGGTGTATATCCGAAGATGCTCTACGCGATACTACCTTATCCCGCTGTAGCGGCACACTATCACGCATACGGACTCGCGCATACGATAGGCACATTGGAGTTACTGATGATGACGGCAGTGGGATTTGTCGTGCTACTGGCGGTATTCTCACCGCACGAGAGAATCACGTATGACATAGATACTTTGTATAGGAAGGCCGGTAGGGGATTCATATGGCTCTGCGAGCAGCCGTTAGTGACTGTCACGGATGGCATGGACAAAGGGCTGAGAAAGGTAGCCGATTATATCGTATGGTTCAGCCGGAATCCAGCGACAGCATCGAAAATACTGGCGGCAAAAGCAATGGTGGCTATGGCAGGCTCAGCAGTGATGAGAACGTTAAATCCGGGT
>DAOUUS010000282.1 GCA_030668065.1 Candidatus Methanophagales archaeon | reverse complement strand
ATTCATCGTAAGCATTCCCGAGACGCCAAACCGCGCTAGTAGCGCTTTATCCTCGTTTTCAAGTACCTTCTCCGTAACAGGCGGAATCGGCTTCGTCCTTCTACAAATAATCCGTCCGCCCCTCATTTTAGCGCCTACATAGCCTTTGCATACTCCTTTCACGAACACACGCCCTTTTATCAGTTCCACCGCTAAGAATTCCGCAGCACCACCCAATATCACAACTGAACCACCATTAAGCAAAGCGGCAGCGTTCATACCGGCATTTCCTTCTACTACTACACACCCGTTTCGCATCAAAATGCCCACACTTATCCCAACATCGCCTTTTACTCGCACCTTAGCATCACACATGCAACGAGCAGCAAGCGTGTACCTCAAAAATCCGTCTGTAAGAACTAATTCGTCTTCTCTAAACTCGTTGGGCTCGAGTATGCTACCCCGCTCTTCGGGATGGTGCAATAGCCCGGTAACCGAAACGAACTTCTTGTACCCGTCCCGGTCGGATTTTACTTGCACCACATTGCCAATTGGTTCGTTTACTTCGCCCTTAACGTAAACCACGCCAGAAAGCATGCTTATCCCGAGATGAGAACCCGCATTTCCTTCTACTACTATAGCACCTACGTCAGGCAGTTCCTTACCGTTTCCACCGAAATAAACGAGGTCCACGCCTAAACTCGAAGCAAGCCTCGTGCCCACATCCCCGTTAATATGCACGTCTTCGCCCTTTTTTAACGCTTCCACCACCTCTTCATACGAGTAATTCGTGCCGGATTGCGAAGGGATTATACCCGTAGGGTTGAGCTTTTCACCCTTGTGCTGCCATAAGAAGTTGTACGTGAAATCGCCGATACAGTCCTGCGGTGCTGTCAGTTTTAGTTCCATATCTAATAAACTAGGGGATAGCTAGTTATTATCTTTGTGGATATTTAGGTGGTTATCACGGGGTAAGTTAGTAGAAACCACACACATATGCAGCAACACACAAAAGAAACGCCACTGTCCCAAGTACAATACCGCCAACTGTATAGCATCTATAACCGGAGGAAGGTGACATATCCGCAAGCTCTATCACAGTCCAGAAATAGGAGTCGTTGGCATGCGACACCATAAAAGTACCCGAAGCCATGGACATTAATGCAATCTCCAGTGGCAAGCCAAGTTCAGGAAGAACGGGCAGAATTAAACCCGGTACAACCAAAAATGTTACGAGTCGCGAACCCTGAACGGTCTGTATTGCAACGGCAACCAAAAACGGTATAAAAATCACGTATGCTAATATGCAACACATTACCGGTACTGCAGCTATGAAACCGAGTAAATTCAATGCAAGGACGGGCTTTTTTGTTAGGCGTATAATATCATCCGCTATTACAGACGTCCCCCCAATTCCATCTAAGACCATTCCTATTATGCTACCGCAGACGATAATAATCGCAAGATGGTAAATCACCCTGCTCATGCCGGTTAAGATTGATTCCAACCCATCAAAAGGTCTTGCCGCTAAAACTGCAACGACTAGCGATACACTAATCAAGCACAAAAAAGGATGAATCCTGAATTTAGCAGTCATAACCAGGATGAGAATCAAAGCGATAATAAAAATTGAGCAGGGGATTCATCTTTGTAATATCTTTAGCGCAAAGATATAATATTGAATCTAGTTTTAGTGAATTACCCTCGCACCCACACCGGTTAATCTACTTTCTTTCACTTCTCCGAACTCTTTCAGTGCTTCGCTATCACCAACGACAAAAACCGTATCTCCTAACATCGCTACACTGGCGACTTTACCCTCGGCATCCACCGCCTCTATCGCATCCCGACATTTATCACTTATTACTCCGCTTCGTAACGAAAATCTTCTTGATACGCGCATGAAATTATCAAAATCCGGTTTCTGCATCAGCTCTTTCAACGCAGCCTTACCTGCTTCATTTATACTGCGTTTCATTGTTTCATCACTCAAAACGGTTTTTGTTGCTTTCTTTCCGAATATGACATAGCTTATTTTCGTGCCGGCATGAGGTACCGTATCAATCAAGCCAATTCCCGGTGGACCCGGCTTTTTCCTTATCACCACACCACCGTTTAACTCCGCTATTACATCGCCTAAGCCAGTACTGTTCTCTACTTCTGCAAGATGCGCGATTTGTGCTACTTCGTTTAGCGTCATGTTAAGCGACAAGAGTTCGTTTAGTGCAACGGCTGTGCTAAGTGCACCAGCACCACTTGCACCAAAACCACAGCCTACCTGTACTTCAAAATTCGTTGTCACCGTGACACTAACCTCCTGTTTACACTGCCCGATCATACGATCAACAACGTATTTCGTAGTAGCCGCCACCGCATCTACACCGTTTATTTTTAGCTCTGT
>DAOUUS010000292.1 GCA_030668065.1 Candidatus Methanophagales archaeon | reverse complement strand
GTATTTCATTTAACATCTCCAGGTAGTAATCAGGAATCGAAAAGAAATTATTGGGTCTTGTATCGATTTTAAAAATCTCATCGTATACGTGAGTATTAAAAACGCAATAATTTTGGGGATCGTGAAATGTCAATATACAACTTGCTAAGGATATTCCTACACCTTTAATTTTACATAATTTCCTTATTTTTTTACTTTCTTCTTCCAGTTCAAATGCGTCCCGAGTAATCGTTTCTATTTCCGAACCATCCATTTGTTCAAGGGAATTAATTGCCCTCACCCTTTTTTTTCCGGAACCGTTATGAAATTTCCAGTTCACTATCGTTATCAGATCTTCTCTTGTTAGGAAACTCTTTTGGCGTATTCTATTCTCTATCTCGTTTTCTAAATCAACTGATTCATTCGTACTGTTATACTTCTGTAGCCATTCCGATACTTCTTGTAGTTGCATTAAATTAGTTATTGTGAAATGGAGTTTATAAATTTTTATGTTTGTCTAAACCATGTTCTTTAATCAAACAATTGGACATGTCAATTGCATTTTCGTCTTTAGAATCGGTCTGAAGAATAGCTAAGTATACTTTATTTACTTATTACCCCCGTCACCCCCTAATCCACCAACCTCACCCCACACCCAACTCATACTTCTCTGCTATCTCCGTAAAGGCATCCGCAAGATACTTAACCTGGTCCCAGCTCAACCCGTAGGTATTCATCTTAAACTCACGCGTAGACCCCGGGAATATCCCGGTTATCTTTCGCTTTGTCAGCTCGTCATAAAAGAAATAGCCCTTCCTCTTATGCGTCTTTGCAACCCGATCAAACGAATCCCGAGTATCCACTTTCGTTAACGTATGCTTACGTGGCATCTCAGACGATATTTTAGTTCCTTCTATCTTCAACAGCGCGTCCGTAAAAAATCGGCTTTTCTCTAACTCTTCGTCCCAATGCTGCACCCGTTCCCGCACCTTTGGAAACGAAGCCATCAGCGCCACTAACGGCGCACCCATCACCGTACAGCCAAGCAATTGCGTCTCTTTTATCCCGAACTGACGACCCGTAACGTCCCCTTTTGTCTTTGTAGTCGCAAATACGACATCCGCGAATTCGGCTGTTGTCGCAAGCACACCCGTTGGCGCAGGTGCGGCCATGCTTTTATGTCCTGACCCGACAACAAAATCAGCACCGATCTTCTTACCGTCAACAGGCATCACGCCAACCGTATAAGCGCCATTATATAAAAACGGGATGTCATACTCCCTGCAGACCTTACCAATGCCATAAACATCGTGCTCATTCGCAAACATATAATCAAAATGCGAAATCGCCACCAGTTTCGGCTGTTTGCCCGTCTGCTCCTTCACCTCTTCTATCTTAGCCGCGGTATTCTCCGCAGTTATGATGTTCTGGTCATCCACCCGGATTTCTTTCCAGGTTGCACCCACGGATTCTATTGCAAGACAAAGCGTATAGTGCGCCAGTGAAGATACCAGTGCAACGTCCCCTTTTTCGAGTAGAGCATTGGACACGACCTGAAACCCGTTTCGTGCTCCTCGCAACACACGAGCTACATCCATACCCACAAATTCCGCAAGTTCCGTCATGAATTCCGCAATCGGTGGTCGTTTTATGTAATCCAGCCTAAACGGTTTGAAACAGTAATCACAGACAGAATAGCCATCGCCATACGTAATCAACGCCTTTCTCGCTTCCGGTGTTAGCCTTCCCGCTGCTTGTATCGGGTCAATGTTTATGTACTCCTCCTCTCTCGTCCGTAACTCGATTTTATCCGTAAGATATTTCTGTTTCTGCTCTTCTTTCGACTCGAAAATCGTGTTCAGCTCAGTCCGAATGTTCTCCCACTCCTCTTTCTGTTCACTACTCAAGTGATGCCCGGGTGCCGTCTCCCGGAGGATTTGTCGCAGGTCCTCAAGACGGAACATCGCACCCAATATCTTTTCTATCATCTTCTTTCTCAACCTAATGTTATTTTGCCGTTTAAAGTCATACCTGACGAGCTTCTAACCGCAGGTACTTCAAAAACTTTTCCAGGACCGGTATCGGAAGAGCAACATAAACCGCCTTTTTCCCGGTTTCACCTGTGTGATCAGGCAGCCGAATAGCAGCACCTTCTTCTTCCCACTCCACCTTCAGGTCTTTTTTACCGTACTTACGCACTAAATCTTTGAAAGTTGCGAATATCCGTTTGCCCATAGGACATAATTGTAATGTCGGCACAGGCCGAATAACG
>DAOUUS010000238.1 GCA_030668065.1 Candidatus Methanophagales archaeon | reverse complement strand
TTTCTCGTGCATGCCTAACAGACCCGATAGACATTCTCTATTCAAATCCACCTGTTTCATCTGTTTATGTCGCGCGTATCCTGCGAATAGCTCCTCGGCACCGAGACCCGAAAAAACCGTCTTGATACCGTCTTCTCTCGCTGCTTCGCACGCAACGTACATTGGTAACGCAACACCCACTTTTACTACGTCTGTGTCTTCGACCAACGGAACGACTATCTTCAGATATTCTTCCAGCTCCTCAAGCCGAACAGTTTTCAGTTTCCAGTGCAAGCCCAAATCAGCAGCAACACGTTTCGCATGACTCAAATCCTCCGCTTCCTTCATGCCTTCTGCTTCTACCGCCACGGTATAACAAACAAAATCAGCTCCGGACTCTTTGCACAGGTATGCGATAAGCGTAGAATCCAGGCCACCGGAAAAGAGCACGCCGAATTTCGCCGCACGTGGTATCTGCCTTGAGATACTTTCTCGCAGTAAGTGCAGCAAATCTTCTTTTTGTTTCGCACTCGGCCCTTTTAGTTCTGGCACAACGGAAAAGAACTCGCGTTTCGCGAATCTCAACCGGTCTTCCGTGATGTTGTAGTTCAAGAGCAGTCGTGGGTCAAGCACGATTGCATGTGGAAACCCCATCGCTTCTAACGCTTTCTTTTCTGACGCAAACGCAAAACCATCGGAATGTGCGAAACAAACGGGTTTTACGCCTACTGTGTCTCGTGCTATATGCAATTCATCTTCTATCCAACACGCAAAGGCATAAACACCGTCGAATCGTTTCTGAAAAGATAGATCCGGAGTGGCTGCGGTCTTTCTTCGGAAAAGAACGGTTTCTGCTAATTCTGATAGCACATCATAGCTGTTCTTTCCGTTGTAATCGTAATTCCGCTCATTCCAGTTGTATATTTCGGCATCTGCCACGAACCTGCTCTTTGAGTCTTCTCTTAAGATAGGAACTTTACAGGAACAGCAGCAGGCGATGCAATTGCTACTATTGCTAGCACCCGTTAGCCTGCTCAATTCTTGCAAGTCGTTGGTACACCAATCGCCGTTCTCGGTGCAAAGCCAGAAACATACCGAGTCGCTAGTCTTTAGTACTTCTAAACTCTGGATTACGAGTTTTACCGCTTTTTCGTTGTTAAAAACGCCTGTTATTCTACACATTTGCTGGGTCATTCTTTCTACCGCGTTTGATATTTTTAAATGCTCTTTGATTCATGAAATGGCGCTAAAAAAGACGGTTTAGACACACTTGGCGGACTGCTCAGCATTAATACACATGTATCAATATAATACAACAATTGTCCCTATTCCCAATCGTCTTATCGAGATTCACAGCAACGTTCTCGAATATCTTTGATGCCAGCCGTGAGAAAATACCTTTGCAGAGCATACATAATACAAGGTTCCTCTGCGCCTGTGTACCCCAGGGACAGGCATTGCCTTTTAGGATACATTCTTTGTCCACTACGCTTTTTATCTCAAAGGCACCACCCAGGTCGTTCATTATTTTGCATATGACTCCGCCCGTTGTGTTCAGGTCAACCACCTCCGCCTCGGCTAAGTATTTCTGCCATAGCATCTCTTCGATGTTGTCACACATCTTCAGAATGAACGTATTCGCCTTTTCTGGTGGCGCACCCATTAGTAGCAATGGGATAGCATTCGTGAGAATAGTCCTCAGCTCGGATTGGGCTTCTAATAAGGCCTTTCGCTTTTCCAGCTCGTCATGTGCCTTTTTCAGTGCGGCTTCCACTCGTTTTCGTCTGTTTATCTCTTTCTGTCGCTCGATAGCATAGCGGATTGTTCTTATCAATATGTCGGGCGTAAACTGTCCTTTAACCAAGTAGTCCTGAGCACCTTTCTGCATCGCTTGAACTCCGACCTCCTCGTCTAAAAGTCCTGTTAGCACCACAATCGGGGTATCCGGACTTGCCTCGTAAACTCTCGAAACTGTTTCGAGTCCCTGACTATCCGGAAGCCCGAGGTCAAGCAGAACTACATCGTAAACCGCGTCCTGTAAGCGTTCAATCACTTTGGAAATGCGGTCCGCAGCTTCGATGTCAAAGGCTAAGCGAGTTGTAGCAGCGTTGGACAATGCCACTTTCACTAATACAGCATGCGCGGGTTCGTCCTCGACCAGAAGTATTTTTATCGCTTTTTCAACAGCTTGTGTAGAGTTCATAGTCACTTCCTATTTTGTTGCCTGCCTTGACTCGTCTAATGGTGCTGTGGACGTGTCCCAACAGCTACGGGCATTTACCCTGTCCCTCCAGCTATTACAGAATCACCTGTTTCATCTTAATATATCTACATAAATGCACTTAATACTTTTTCTGTATTCCTCCGTTGAATGTTCGTTCAGCTATTTTTCGGTGTGAAACTTTTAAGTGATTACTACCTGCAATATTAGGGGGATGGAAGATGAAAGGAGCTATGGATTAACAGAATGTGGATAAGAAAGCACCCTTCGGGTGCAAATCAATTGTTAGCTACGGCTAAGCAGGGGGTGGTTCCAATCTGATAATTTGCATCCAAAAACTTCGTTTTCTATCGGTGGTCCCTTCTCATAGCACACGAATGCCATTTTTCTTCCACATTTTGGACAATTTGGCGCCCATTTATTCGCTTTCGTAATAATGTCCTCGAATGTAACCTGCCTTATACTTCTCTGTAAATATCTGGAATATTTCCTTTTTGTTCTACGGCTGTAAGCACCGTAATGGCGTATCATTTTGAAATTCCGATCGGGAATGTGCTGAATCAAAGCTCTTATGAACTCCCGCACCGCCATAGTCACGAAATGCTTCTTGCCTTCATGATCCTTGTACCAGAATGTGACCGTTTTCCCGTCATATCGGTGCAATCGTGTGTTTGCGACAGCGGGATGCCGGATGTATCTGGCCACATATCGTGCTATCTTTCGTTTGTTTGTAATTCTGGAT
>DAOUUS010000051.1 GCA_030668065.1 Candidatus Methanophagales archaeon | reverse complement strand
TTCATCTATGCAAAGAGCTACGGGCAGATAAAATCTAAATTCGCATTGGGGCTGATCGCCTTTATTGTGCTCCTGATTATGCAAACGGTCACCTCGAATCCGATTTTCCATTATACGTGCGGCTGGCGTCGTATGTATGCCATGGGCTGGCTCTGGATATTACCGGATTTGTTTGAATTTGTGGCGTTATGGATATTGCTGTATATAAGTCTGAAATCGTGAATAGCCAGCCTATGCTCTACAAGAAAGCATAAAATTTGATGTTCGGACACTGATTAACGCAGATTAACGCAGAAGAAATTAAATCCGTGTAAATCCGTGTGAATCTGCGTCCTAAATAGTTAGAAGTTACTGTATATACAATTAAAAGAGTGAAAACGTTGATAATGCTATATGTAACTCTGCACGAATTTGGGTGAGATTTGGGTGAAAAGAAAAGCTTATGTGGTATTACCGACTATATGACCCTAGAAATACGTGAAATATAAGGTATGAGATAAGGGAAGATGAAAGAAGAAACAAGAATTCCTGAAGTGTCGGATGAGGTAAAACAGCAAGTCCAATTTCGTGAAGGGGCTCATAGTAAATTCGGAGCTGGGACTCCGATAAGGGGTAGACTATGAGCCACACAGGAGAAAATATGGTTATTCAGTTAGAAAATGTCTGGAAGATCTATCAGATGGGAGATGTTCAAGTGCCTGCCCTGAAAGGTATTGATTTAGAAGTCAAGAAAGGCGAGTTTTTAGCTATCGCAGGTGCGAGCGGCAGCGGCAAAAGCACTATGATGAACTTAATAGGGTGTTTGGATTTACCAAGCAAGGGAAAAATTCTCTTAGGCGGAGACGATATTGCAGGTTTTGGTGAGTCACAATTAGCACAGATACGCGGGCAGAAAATAGGGTTTGTATTTCAGCAGTTTAATCTAATTCCTACATTAACCGCTTTAGAGAATGTTATGCTGCCGTTAGAGTTTCAAGATGTTGATACACCCGCAGCCAGGGAAAAAGCGTTAGAGATTCTAAACCTGGTTGGTTTAGGCGATAGAGTACACCACCTGCCTTCTCAACTTTCCGGCGGACAACAACAAAGAGTGGCTATTTCCAGAGCCCTGGCTGTTGATCCGGAAATAATTCTTGCTGATGAGCCTACCGGGAATCTGGACAGTAAAACAGGTGCGTTCGTCATTGATTTGTTAAGCAATATACACAAGAAGGATAGCAAAAGCGTAATTATGGTTACTCATGATTTCCAGTTGGTAAAGCGAGCAGAAAGGATAGTTTACCTGAAAGATGGGGAGATTGAGAGAATAGAGCATAAGCCTAAAGAACAAGGAGGAGAGTTCGCATGATAAAAAAGATCATCGCTTTATTTTGTGTAGTGACATTTCTCGTTTGTGCCGTTCCACAATTGAGCGCGGGTACGGATGCAAAGATAGTTATAACAGGTGTAAAACCAACAGAACTCTCACCTGGTGACACAAAGGAGATACTGCTGACCGTGAAGAACGCGGGATCAAATGATGCGAAGCAGGTAACCTTCAATTTTCTGGAAAGTCAATACATTTCTGTTGTTGGACCTTCAAGCGTTTGTATTAATTCGCTAAATGGCTGGTGTTCGAAGGATGTGGAAATCACAGTTCATGTTTCCGAGGGTGCTCCGAGTGGGTCCCATGCCATTCCCGTAACATGCACATTCAGTCAGTACGATTCAAGCGGGAGCCAGGGTACTGTTACCGAGACAATGCCAGAAGTGACATATTCAATCGTGTTCATGGTTGAGGCAGGGGCAATGATAGACGTTTCTGATGTTGATATGGCAGAACTTAACCTTGGAGAAGAAACAAAACTGGATTTTACTGTTACAAATATTGGCAATTCTCCGTTGCAGAATCTTGTTTTTTCATGGAACGAAAAAGAAGGGGTTATTCTTCCTGTTTATTCAGATAATACGAAATACATTAAATATCTGGATGTGGGTGAATCAACTGAGTTAGAATACACGGTTGTAGCAGATGTAAATGCAGTGGCAGGACTTTATCAATTAGATTTGAGTTGTGAGTTTGAGGATGGAACTGGCGGTTCCGGAGAAATCTTAAATACAACAACAGGTGTTTTTGTTCGTGGCGAAACGGATTTTGATGTTACCTTCTCCGAGAGTTCGGCCGGCCAAACATCGCTTTCGGTTGCCAACACCGGAAATAATCCTGCCTATTCAGTTACAGTTAGAATTCCGGAACAGAACGATTTCAAGGTTCTGGGCAGCACCGCCTCTATTGTTGGCAATCTTGATAAAGGGGACTATACAATTGTGTCATTCCAGGTAACACCAGCAAGCGCTTCGTTCGGAGAAACAGGTGCTGCAGAGATAACTCGACAAAGACAGTTTTCAGAAGGAGAAAGGCAAAGAACTGCCTTGGGAAGCAACAACCTTAAAGTATTGATTGAATATACAGACGCAACGGGTGTAAGACGCACAGTTGAAAAAACAGTGCCGATTCAATTCATGGCTATGAGTTCTGAGGGGCCTCAGTTAAAAACTAACATGGGACAACAACAAAGTATCTGGCAAAATCCTGCTTTTATTGCTACTATTGCTTTTATGGTTCTTTTTATTGGAGGTTTTATCTATTACAGGAGGCGGAAATCGTGAAATGCGTTTTAACACGATTTTCAAGCGAATCTAAAGAGTGAAAGCATGAAAATCAACAAATCACTTAAATTAGCCGTAAATATTATAGTACATAGCAAGTTGCGCACCTGGCTGACGATTATCGGTATAGTTATTGGGATAGCCGCGGTTGTCGCTATCGTTTCTATAGGGGAAGGTATGCAACAAAATATCGAAAGCCGGCTTGGAGGGCTTGGTGCGGATATTATCACCATCTCCCCCGGAGGTGGACGTGCTTCTGTGGGTTTCAGGGGCGGGCATGGTGGTGGAATGCCGGGAAGTACTGCAACTTCTGCTGCCGCTGAAAACTTAACCAAAAAAGACGTTCTGGTGCTTCAGTCAGTTGGAGGTGTTGAATTCATTCAGGGCATTGTTTCAGGAAATGGGCAAATGTATTACTTAGGAGAAAAAGCAACAGTTTCCGTTGAAGGTATTGATCCTTTGGTCTGGAAAGAAATGACCACTTCGGAACTGGAATCAGGGCGATTCCTTGGTCCTTCCGACTATAACGTTGTTATTGTTGGCGGTAGGATAGCGAAAGATACGTTCAAACAACCTTTGACAGTGAACAGAATGATTACCATTGAAGAGAAAGCATTCAAAGTAGTGGGTATTTTAAAAGAGAGTGGTGGTTTCGGTGGAGATGACAGTAAGATAATTATGCCAATTAAAGCTGCGAGAGACACCCTGGAAGATGTAGGTAGTGATGAGTTTGACTCTATTACCCTGAAGGTGGCTAACACTGATGATGTTGACCAGATTATGGAAGAAGCAGATAAGAAATTAATGATTTCACGTCATCTCACGGAGAAGGAAAAGGATTTCCGTATAAGTTCATCACAATCCGTCCAAGAAACAATGAGTGACATTACACAAACAATGACATTGTTTTTAGGTGCTATTGCTGCGGTTTCACTGCTTGTTGGTGCGGTGGGTATTGCAAACACAATGTTTACTTCCGTGCTTGAGAAAACGAAGGAGATAGGGATTATGAAATCAATAGGCGCAAAAAACAGTGACATTATGATGATTTTTTTATTAAATTCCGCTATTGTCGGCCTGGTCGGAGGGTTGTTAGGGATTTGTCTTGGTACAGGTATTTCATCATTACTGCCGTTCCTGGGTATGAGGCTGATGGGAATGGGCAGGGAAGGAATGACAACTGTGGTTACACCCATGCTTTTAATTTACGCATTACTCATTTCAGTTGGTATTGGCATGGTAGCAGGAGTGATTCCGGCCTATCGAGCTTCAAAGCTAAAGCCGGTTGATGCGTTAAGGTATGAGTAAACGGATTTTTAATCGTCCGTTCGGCTTACGCAGGAGTCTCATCGTGGACTAAAAACCATCTGTTTTTGGATAGCCGCGTTATATTAGGGAACTCCCAGTATAGTAGTTTACCCATTTTGATAATTATCATAGACACAGATTTCACAGATTTACACGGACGCTACTGTCTTGTTTATTAAGTTTTTACGGGTTGAATAAAAATTAAAAAACTACTTTAAATCTGTGCTAATCTGCGTAAATCTGTGTCTTAAAAATCCTTAGAAAATGATACCGTTCGGGTAAATTATTATTTGTGAGTTCCCTTAAGCCGGCACGAATTCGGGTGAGATTTGGGTATGATTTGGGTGTAATCCGGGCGAAAAGAAAAGCTTATATAGGGTTATTACCTATATAGGGTCGTGGGAACACGTTAAAAAAATAGGAGGTGAAACGATAAAATGA
Organism: Candidatus Methanophagales archaeon; assembly: GCA_030668065.1. GTDB lineage: Archaea > Halobacteriota > Syntropharchaeia > Alkanophagales > Methanospirareceae > QENJ01. Next base: position 4,419 of record DAOUUS010000051.1, on the reverse strand, counting down.
ATACAAAACTGGTTGCTGGAATATTGATCGCAGCGCTGGTAGCGACTTCCTTCGGAGTTGCTTCGGCACGATACGGTACGGATAGCGGAGCACGATACCTGGATGCAGACGGCGATGGTGTATGTGACAACATCGGTGAACGCCCAGGATTCGTGGATGAAGACGGTGACGGCGTATGTGATAATCAAGGTGGCCGCGGATTCCGTGGTGATGGCCGTATTTTTGTGGACGCAGATGGTGACGGTATCTGCGACAACTTCGGCATAAACGGTCGAGACAGTGACGGAGATGGCATACCGAACGGTAAAGACGATGATTATGTCCGGTCACGAGATGGTAGCGGCAAGCAAAACGGTAATAGGCGTGGTGGCCGTTAAGCGTGATAAAATAAAGCAGAATACGTGCGTGGAGTGACCACGCACTTTTTATTTTTTATTTTACAATCACATTGCCGTTGACTTGTTTCCTGAACTTTTATATTCTCTTGTCTGAATCTAAACATTTCAATTGTCTCTAAAAGCGAAGAAGCTTTTTATATAAGCATTTCAAATATTTTTGAAATGATGTATGCGATAACGGGAATTCTGAAGGCGGGCATGGATACGCTGATGCAATACCTTTCACTTCACGTTCTGACGTGTTTAGTGCCTGCTTTTTTCATCGCGGGTGCAATTGCTGCGCTCTTATCTAAGGAGGCTATACTAAAATACTTTGGTGCAGAAGCGAAGAAATGGCTATCTTACAGCGTTGCTTCCATCTCAGGAACTATTCTCGCTGTTTGCAGTTGCACGGTGCTCCCGATGTTCGCAGGCATATACAAAAGGGGTGCGGGTATAGGTCCTGCCACTGCGTTCTTATACTCAGGACCCGCGATTAACCTGTTAGCCATTGTTCTTACTGCAAGCGTTCTAGGCCGGGATATAGGAATTGCGAGGGCGGTGTGTGCAGTTTTGATGTCATTAGTGATAGGCTTGAGCATGGCCGCGCTATTTGAGCGTGGGATGAAGAGGAATAAGATTGTTGCCAGTGTGGTCGCCGTGAGGGATGACACCACGACAGAAAGACCAGGGTATATCACGTTGCTATTTTTTAGCCTTTTAGTCGCGATACTCCTTGTTGGAGCGTCAGGGTTAATATCTGGGATCACGAAACTCACAGCCATTTATTTCATGACGATAGGAATTGCAATTATCCTGATTTTCTACTATTCGCGCGAAGAAGTGAAAGAATGGGGCAGGGAGACTTGGTGGCTCGCGAAGATGATAGTCCCAATTCTTTTGGTGGGTGTATTAGTCATAGGGATGATAGGCGGTATTGCAGCGATTTATGCACCCTCGCATGACCCACAAATCGCAGTTGGAGAGATAATGAAGCCATATTTAGGAAACAATTCTTTCCTCTCTTGCTTTTTATCCGCTATAATCGGTGCGATATTGTATATGCCGACGTTATTGGAGGTCCCGATAGTGGGAAACCTTTTTGGCTACACCACAGGGCAGATGGCTTCGGGACCTGCACTCTCACTTCTGCTCGCAGGACCTTCTCTAAGCCTTCCGAACATGATCGTGATATGGCGGACAATCGGCTGGAAGAGGACTTCTGTTTACATAGCTCTGGTTGTGCTCATTTCTACTTTAATGGGGCTGATTTATGGCGGTATAGTGGGATGATTAAACATAAAAGCGAAAAAAGGAAGAGGTGATAACATGAAAATAGCAGTATTTGGCACGACACCACCCTGTGCGAAGTGTAAAGCGACAGAGAAGGTGGTGAGGAGAGTAGTGGAGGAACTCGGGTATGATGACATAGAAGTAGTCAAGTTAGACGTGTTTTCAGAAGAAGCGGAAAGACTTGGTATATTGATGTCGCCCACGACAGTGATAGAAGGAGTGATATTGAAGACCGGTGGTGTTCCTGGTAAGGACGAGGTGAAAAGGGCGATAGAAAAGATGAGACCGGAGGTGGAATAAATGGTGGAAAAGAAGAAACTGGAGACTTTTACTGCGGAGCCGCCCTGCCCTGGATGCACTAAACTATTAGAATTGGCGGATAGAATAAGGGAGAATTACGGAAACGAACTTGAGGTGGTGAAGCACATAGGACCCTGTGAAGAGTTCGATAAATACGGGTTAACGGTGGTGCCGGCAGTGGTGATAGAGGCGAGGATACTGATAATGGGCGTTTGCCCGAGTGAGAAGACGATCAAGGCCGCGCTCTGGGAGGTCGGATTATGACCGATAAAATGCTTGTCGAGGTGTTTGCATCTTTACCGCCATGTTCTGGTGGTAGATTAGTGAAGAAGATGATGAAAAAGGTAGAGGAGAAATACGGTGACAGGGTTGAGATAAAGATATACGAAGGCATAAATGATAAGGTAAAAGAGTATGGAATCGAGACGACACCCGCAATCGTCATAGATGAGGACATTCGCATAATAGGCGTGGCGCCGAGTATGGAGACGCTGGAAGATGCGTTGAAAGAGGCGGGTTTATGAAAGAGAAAGTGAGTGTGATAGGGACATCTGCTTGAATTCGCAAAGTACGTTGGAGAAGAGCTGGATGTGAGCGAGGAAATGAAGAGTGGAGATGTAGAAGGTATAAACCTGAAGGCGAGACCACTGTTGGAGTGGCACAAAAATGCAGGTGTTATTGTGACGTCTGCGGTGGTGATAAACGGCGAATTGAAGTTTTTGGGAGTTGTGCCTGCGAAAGCCGAAAAAGTAGTTGAACCAGATGTAATTCTATCTGCCGGAGATAGGCTATGTGAAAGCGAGACCTGGTGCATGGAATAATAGGTAAGAACAAATGCGGGTCATGAAAGTAGCGACTTTACTTTTTTGTATCATGGTAATCTGCGTAACAACTGCGCAGGCGTCTGACAGCAGCGTCACGCTCTACTTATTCGGTGGTGAAGGAGGTTCACACTGTGCATTAGAAAAGCCGTTTTTAGAAGAACTGGCGCAATTTTATCCGCAGTTGGAAGTGAAAGAATATGAAACCTGGTATAACAAAGAAGATAAAGAGTTGTTTCAAAAATTTCTGAAAGTTCATGACGTTCCACCGCCACACGGAGTTCCAACCACCTTCGTGGGTACGGATTACGTAGTTGGATATGGTTCAGATACAAAAACAGGAATACAGATACAAGATCTGGTGAGAAACGGCATCCAGTATGGATGTCCAGATGCAGGCGAGGGTATAATTCAGACGCTGTCTCCAACTACGACGCAAAAACAGAGTGCTGTCGAAGAGAATCAAGAGCTTTGTATCTATGTGTTTACACGTGAGAATTGCTCTCAGTGCGAGAGAGTCCTACCCCTTTTGGATCAACTGGGACAGGATTACAATGTGACAATCAAAATGAGGTGGAGGTTTAAATGAAAAGCGATAATGAACACAGGAAAGTGAAGCCGCCAGATGAGCGGGCAGATATAAAAACCGGTTTTTTAGCAGCGTGCAGCCTGGAAATACCCTGTAAGATGCCTCCTTCTTACAAGATAGCACAAGAAACTTTAGAAAAAGTAAATGAGATCATGAATGAAGAGGTCAATGATACGGTATCGCTTTTAAAAGCTCTTGCTGACCCGATAAGAGTACGAATATTGAAGGCATTGCGTATAGAAGACCTGTGTGTTTGTGTCTTCGTTGAGCTTATGAACTGTGAATACTCAAAGCTTTCTTACCACCTGAGGCTGCTGAAAGAAGCGGGGCTTATAGATAGCAAGAAAGACGGTAAATTCTTGATATATCGCCTGACCGAGTTTGGTGCGAAGAATGTCAGTTGTTTTGGGCTATCTTGATTTTAATTTCACTATTGGTGGTGGAAGTATAACAGAGAAATTACAGTTTAGTACTACATACCTAAAGTTGAGGAAATCCAATCACCAGCATAATGAGTTAGAATTATAACTACCACTGCAATGACCAGATGCTCTATAACCACTTTCCATGGTTTAACTCCTTGCACTTTAGCGATATAAAAGCTGAAAAGACCTAACAGAGATAAACCCCAAACTACGCTTACAATAATCGCGGTTGTGAGTTGAAGTAACAGAAGTGGAACGATAAACGTCAATGCAAAAACAAATTTAGACAAAAAAGTAGCGATTGTTGATTCCCATATCTCCGTTGCAGTGTGCTTATTCTCCGACTCTTCAGAAATATGAATGCCCAATGCGTCTGAGAAGGCATCAGCTATTGCTATTGTTAATACCCCGCCAATAACCACAAGTTTTGAATGAGTGCCCGAATGTAAACCTACCATTAGCCCAAGTGTTGTGATTATTCCCGAGGTCAAGCCAAAACTAAATCCTACTATCAATGAGTGTTTCATCATATTTCATTTATTTACCTCTTTTACTTTTTCAAGCATTTTCGTCTACCATAGTTTTTAATAGGAAATGGAAGAAAGTTATATATA
>DAOUUS010000110.1 GCA_030668065.1 Candidatus Methanophagales archaeon | reverse complement strand
TGCTTTTTTTCTATTTTTGATGCTTTCCTCCAAAAAGTTTGTTATAAAGCGTAATGCACCAAGTTTTGTGCGTCTGCGTCTTCTCTTCACTTATCACAACCACCGGCATAACCCCCGTTTTTTCTCCTTCTCCTCTCTCTCTCTCTCCCCTCGCGCCGCCTCTATCTTATCGTAACCCTTCTGCCCCGATATATACTTCTCTACCACTTCCCATCCATGTCCTACTGAGCCATGGTAACAACTTGGTGCCCACAAATGCCCCGGGCACCACTCCTTAAGCTGCGGGAATCTATCCCTCAACATTTTGCTACTCCGCCCTTTTATCCGATTCGCTATCCAGCTAACCGAATACTTCGGCGGGTATTTGATAAACAGTAGCGAAACCGTATGCCTGTCATGCCTGAGTTCATGCCTTGTTACCCTTTCCCTCTTCTCCTCCAGTTCTCCCATGTCACTTCACGGTAACAATTAAAAAGGTCAAATCGGTATAAAAGCTTTTCTGCTGCCTTTCCGGTCGAAAATATTTGATACCACATCTCCATTTGTAAAATAAAGGAAAAAGCTCGGTGAGATCGCGAAAACACGCTCATACAAAAGAAATAGGGCATTTTTTTTATCGAAAATTCGTAATATCCGTTAAAACCAGAAAAGAAGAAATTCGTCCCGAGGAACTTTCCAAAAGGGACAAGGAGAGAAGAGAATACCACATCATTTCCACGCCTCCAAAAACCTGTACTTCCATGTATTTCTTTCATAAAATTTTCTTCCAGGTACGTTTAACTCTTCTATCACTCTTTCTATTTTTCTTAACTCCTTATCTGTAATAATACCTTTCTGATGCATAAACGAAGAGAAAAACTCATGTGCTTTCAAACCCGCCATCCCTTTTGCATCGTTAAGAGAAAGGAAACCGAAATAACTTCCCAGATACGCATCTAAAGATTCCTTCGAATAACTAAAATAGAATCCACCACTTCTCTCCTCTATCTCGCCAAAGTATTTCATAACCAACTCAAAGAACAAATCCCCGGTTACCCATTCTAACGACTTCTCGATATGCAAATGCCTGATAAACTCGATAACAAATAAATAAACGTTATCCTCATAATTCGGATTAGAGATCAAAAAGTCTTCCCGTTTCCAATCTCTTCTTATCTCACCGCGTAAAGTCTTCACCGTATTTTGTAGCTGTTCATCGTCTAAAGCCGCTGGTTCTTCTTCCCAAACGTCCAGCCCTTTTAAATCTGTTAAAAAAGCCCTTTCTGCCTCTTCCTCTCCATAGTTCGGTGAAGTAATATACTCTCGAATAGCACAAAAAACAGCTCTTTGATTCAGTTCGTCAATCCCCCACGACATGATTCCCTCTGATTTTTTCAGTTTTTTATATGCCTTTCGACTTAATTCCGATGTCTCCTCTGCCATGCCGTATAATCTGAAAATGTCTAAAGCTACTGCGATATGGTCTACCCCTTTCTCAGGGTCTCCCAAAAAATGCTTGATTATCTCGTTCATTCGCGCCTTTTCACCATGCGGGGCATAATAATGTAGCAGGTAGTAGTCATAGTACTGATAATCCGCCATATACTGTACCGGTCTTTGCTCTTTTAGGGTCTCCAATAACTTTATCCCTTCTTCTACCCGGCTTTTCGAGGCTAAAATATTAACGACATTATCCACAGCATCAAACAAATCTTCCCAGAACTCTTCCTCCTCTTCACGTGCAAATGTGTTATAAAGCAAATCCAATTTACCATCCACTTCTAACTTCTCAAAATCGGCCCACCATGCATCTATACCTTCGGGCATTCCGGTAGTGGTACCATACTCCTCTCGCACCTCATTCTCTTCTGCTTTCACAATTGGCTCTTCCCGCTTACCTTTTATCTTCTTCTTCCCTTTCTTCCCTTTCCTCTTACTCATACAATCATCCTTTAATACGGTATGGCGTTTAATTTTTCTTAAATATTTTGTAAACGCTTTTTCTAAAAGTGTTTTTGATGAAATAGGATTAGATGAACATAAAAAGCTGAGCTAGTTAAGGTAAGTGGTATTTTTCAGAGATGTTGCAACATTTTCTCCAGAAGTGATTGATAAGACATTTGGCGAAGCTATTGACGCTTTAGAATTGAAATTAGAAGAGTTGTTCCGCTTCAAACCACCGCCGTACGTAGCAGGTGAATATTCTTAAAACCATCATTCTTTGAAATGCAACACTTCTTGAATTTCTTGTTTTTTGATGCTCCCCCAAAAAGTTTGTTATAACGCGTTATGTACACTGCTATTGTGCGTTTTTTCCTTCGTTTCATCTATCACAACCACGGGTACAGTATCTGTAGTGAGCTACAACGAACCAAAAACTTTTTAAATACTTAGCCTTTTATAGACGAACATGAGGCGTTGAATGCCCTGCGCATAAATGCCGGCACCGGATTTAAGTACGGAAGATGTGACCTGGATAGGAGAGCGAAAAGAGATGGTAAAATATAATAGGGGATATGACAAAATCAGAATAGTAAAAAAGTTTTTATTAGGGCGCAACGCAAAAACTGTAACAGGCCTGTTTATTGTTTTATTAGCGCTGCTGGCACTAAGCCCTGTAAGCAACGCGGGAACTATAACAGTTGGACATACGACAGGTGCAGATTATTGGAATATCCAGGACGCAATACACGCATCTGGTGCCAACGACACAATACAAGTTTGGTACGGTGAATATGACGAGCATATAGTCATTAACAAACCGTTGATACTAGAATCTCGGGACGGCAGAAGCAGAACCTTTATTGATGGGCCGGGAACGGGAATTGTAGTCGCTATTACTTCGGACAATGTAACTTTTAACGGTTTCACAGTGCAGAATGGCGAAATTGGAATTGAACAAACGGGAAATGGTGGCATTATAACGGATAATGCAATTAGAACTCTGGAAGGGGTTGCAGGTAGAAACTCATCTAGTATATATACCGAAATTGGCGGATATAGCTGTGGTATCTATCTGAATTCGGGAACAAATAATCGCATATCCCGCAATATCATTTCAAGCGTTACGGGCGGTACCGGCGGTAATAACACCTTTTCGGGTGGATGGGCCTCTGGTCATGGCGGAACGGGCGGATATGGCTACGGGCTACACCTTAAATCCGGAAAGGCTAATATCATAACCGGTAATACAATTTCAAGTATTGCGGGTGGTACCGGTGGCTGTGCAACAGGTTGGTATAGGCCAGTAATATTGCCTGACGAGCCACGGGGCTATGGCGGCACAGGTGGAACAGGTTATGGTATTTGTATAGATTCATCTGAGAACAACATAATATTCGATAACACCGTTTCAGGTGTGTACAAAGGTACGGGTGGCTACGGTAACATTGAGTCTGGTTCTGCCGGAGTGGGCTATGGCATTGCAGCAATTTCTGCTGCAAACAAGAATGAGATATATCACAACAACTTTAAAAATAGCGATACTCAGGACGGTTTCGATTCGGGTGGCAACAATGCCTGGGATGGTGGATCCAAAATTGGCGGAAATTACTGGAGTGATTACACCGGGCATGGCACAGACGGTGACGGTATTGGCAATACACCGTATGTACTTGCAGGGACTACGGCGGCAAAAGATTATTTACCGTTTATGCACGAAAATGGTTGGGACACACAAAACATTTTCGATACAGGCTCTGGTACATATCCAAGCATAGGGGGGATACATAACGGCACAATTACGCCTTCACAAGACCTTATCATCAATAACCTGTACACATATCCGTGCGCGGGAACCGGTGGGCATAGTGAGTACGTGGCGTTTTCAAATGAGTCCGGAATAATAGCCACTGGGCATTGGAACGGCTACAACGAAGATTGGCACGATATTACTATTTCTCCTTCTTTTGTAATGCTTGCCGGTCTCGCTTACAACTATTCTATTAGAACCAGTTCTTATCCTCAGATAATACATGCAAGTGAATTCGATGCAAAAGGTGGGAAAGGTAAAATAACGTGTACAGAATTCATTGATGCAAATGGTAATACATACAACGATTGGATTCCTGCGATCAGGTTAGAGTGAAATGCGCTTAACAACAGAGTAAGTTGGAATGCCCTGCCCCTGTGTTAAGGCGAACGCGAAATTCATTGATTATTGTTTTTTTTGCGTCATGGATAATCTTTCGGGACAAGGTTGAACTGTCTAGCGCGCGCCTCCAGGTCCATCGTGCTCAGCTTCCAACAGCGGCGCGGGTCGTGAATGCGCAGGGTTTTTCATCGCTGCTTTCGTTCTCGGTTGGCGTTGAGAGCGCAACTACACGGACAACGCGCGGGTTGAGCCTATAAGTGATGCGTTTGATGGTGCCGCCTTTTCCTGCGGAATCACGTCCCTCAAAGATCACCACAATTCTATTTTTCGCTCTAGTTGCTTTCCGCGAAAGAGGTAGAGGATACCTATCGGATTTGATCAAAAGTAACCTCGTGGGGGATTCCGCTATCAAATGTGGGTGCTAGCGGGCATCTGATGGGTCTCGGCAGAAGTATAAAGATTGTGATAGATAGTATGCGCACAAGGAAAATATAGAAAAATTTATATATGCGATTGAAATAGCAAGGATATAGATAGTTATAGAAATATTGTATAGGTAATGGTGAGACAAATGGGAGAAGAAGCGAAAGGAGATTTTGAGCCAAAAATAGTTGGATTTACCTGTAATTGGTGTACATACGCGGCAGCAGATCTTGCAGGGACGTCACGTAAGAAATACCCGCCAAACAGCCGGATAATACGGCTTATGTGTTCGGGGAGGTTAGATCCGATGTTTGTGCTCAAGGTGTTACTAAATGGAGCGGATGGTGTGTTCTTTAGCGGCTGTCATCCAGGGGAGTGTCATTATATAAAGGGGAACTTCTATGCCAGACGTAGGATAGCGGCGTTACGGACTATCCTGAAGGAGTTTGGGCTGGACGAGAGGTTTAAGTCGTACTGGATAAGCGCATCGGAGGGCGAAAAGTTCGCGAACACGATGAAGTCAATAACGGAAGACATAAAGAAACAGGGACCAAATCCATTGAGAGGTAAGGTGCTATGAAAGGGGCAGAGCTGAAACCAGCGGATTTAAAGGGTTTGCTTAGGGGACTACTTGAGAAAGGAGTCGTGGATTGTCTGGTAATGCCACATAGAGCGGGAAAGACAGTATCCTACATGCTGGTAAAGGATCCGGATAAGATCGAGTCGCCGGAATCCGCTATCTTCGCACCTTCGTTCGTTGTAAACGCAGCGAATCTCGTGAAGGGCTGGACGATAAAGGAGAAAGTAGGAATTGTGGCAAAGCCGTGCGAGATAAGGGCAGCGATAGAACTGATAAAACTGAAGCAGATGGATAATGAAAGTGTGCTGCTCATAGCGGTGGATTGTTCGGGCGCTTACACGAACCAGGTTTATACCGAGAACTACGCAGATATAGGGGATCAAGCGGACAGCGCGAAGATGAAGGCACTGGAAGGTAAGGGTATCACGATAAGAGAAGCCTGCGCGATATGTGCAAATAAGCTTGCGGATGTCGGCGATATTATAATTGCGAGGGGCGCGGGAGAGAACCTTGTAGCTGCGGGGCTGACGGATATGGGCGTTGATGCGTTATCCACTTTGGAGCTATCGCTGGAAGATAAGGACCTAGAAAGGACGGCGGAAAAGGAGAAGATAGCGGGAGATGCGAAGGCAAAGCTGGATGCACTGCCACAGATGAACAGCTTAGATGCACTGGAGGAATTTTTGCATGACTGTATAGTGTGCAAGAAC
>DAOUUS010000302.1 GCA_030668065.1 Candidatus Methanophagales archaeon | reverse complement strand
CAGGAATGCGTATCGGCGCCGTAAAGGATCGAAAGTATCACTAACATAGATGAGTCGCGCATCCACGCCCTGATCCACAAGTGCGGAATGTACCGTATCCCCTATTATTATCTCCCGCAGGTTACCCACGTGAATATCGCCAGATGGCGTAATTCCCGTAGCAACAACATGTTTATCCGCTTTCCTTCGCTCTATGATGTCCTCGACGATTGCTAACGACCAGTGCATAATTAGTAACTAATATAGTTCCGGGGCTATTAAAGAACATCCGCATTATTCGTTATCTCTGTACGGAACTTCTGTCACCATCAACTCCCTGGCCACTTCACTATTCTCAAATACGCGCTTCGCCTCTTCTTCCAGCTTGTTTGCGCTTACTAAATCTGAATGCCGCGCACTGATATGGGTTAAGATAAGCTTCCTTACCGACGCTTTCTTTGCAACCACCGCAGCTTCTACCGCCGTTGAGTGCATGTAGTCAATCGCGTAATCCTGCGTATCCTCGGACATAGAAGAATCGTGTATCAGCAGGTCGGCATCTCTGCTCGCTTCTATCACGCTTTCACACGGGCGTGTATCGCCGGTATATACGATTTTCCTACCGGGTCTCGGCGGCCCCAGGACTTGTTCCGGTCTTATTTCTTTGCCATCTACTGTGATCGAATACCCGGATTGCAGTTTCGAGAACAAAGGGCCGGGTTTTATACCCAGTTCTATCGCTCTTTCGCGGTTGAATCTTCCGGGTCTCATATTCTCTTCTAAGACATAGCCTATGCTTACTACGTTGTGTACAGTTTTTATCGCTTTTATCTTATATTTCGGGCGTTCCACAACATCGCCTGGTTTTAGCTCTATCGGTTTCACGTCAAAGCCCTTGCCCACGTAACCCAGCGACAGAAGATGATAAAGGAATTCATCCACGTGCTTTGGACCATAGATCTCAAGCGTATCCTTACGACCCTGCAACGCCATCGTTTGCAGCAAACCCGGTATCCCGAGTACATGATCAGCATGGAAATGCGAGATGAAAATCGAACTTATAGTCATGCCCGTCTTTGCCCGCATCATCTGCCGCTGTGTCCCCTCGCCACAGTCGAACAGCATCAACTCTCCTGCTCTGTTCAACGCTATGGCCGATGGATTCCTGTTCGGTGTCGGCATCGAGCCCCCAGTACCCAAAAAAGTTAGTCGCATCATGTTCTTAGAATAGAAGAGCATCACAAAAAAGTAAAACTTCCTTTTTCGTGCTACACGATTTCTGTCCCATATTCTGCACCGGTCATTGTCATCTCCTTTTTCAGCGCTTTTAAAAACGCTGCGTATCTATCACAAGACGATTGTGCCCGTGCAGCAAAATTCGCAGTTGCCAGCTCTTCTTCTATTTCGTCTTGACTGGTGAGTCCGAACTGCTTCACCGCCTCGAAATGCTGCTCTAAATATTTGTACAGTGACGTAGTTGCGAAATGAGCAGGCACCAGTGGATGTTTAGATGCCAGCTCGAAAATCAAGTGCCGTTCTCGTTCGAGTTCTTCGGCAGAAATGACTGTCTGTCGTACCGCTTTTACCTTCGCTTCTTCGTGGACTACCCGCTTCATCTCCGAGTCGAGGCGTTTAATGCGCCGTGCTGCCAGTTCTTTGTAGATTTCGCCCTGAGCAAGTTCATGTTCGAGCATGTATCTAAGCATAGGCTCACTTGCCGATTTGATATAAGCCTCGTTTATCGCAATGAATGAGAACCACAACCCATTGATGAAGAATCGGCGGTGCATTGCGGTCCCGTAATCCAAAGAACCAGATTCCGGTGCTAAAATCGAGGGTGTGACTATAAGTGCTCTGGTCTTTAACAAAATAGTGTTCTTGATTCGGT
>DAOUUS010000005.1 GCA_030668065.1 Candidatus Methanophagales archaeon | reverse complement strand
CTTCCAACTTATCCAGTGCAACAAAAAAGTCACCGTCTAACGCTTCTTTTATCAGCGCTTCTATCTCCTCAGGTCTTGCCGTTGCCGTTATCTCGTATATCATCTCGGGTTTTATTTCGGTGTCGAGAACCGCAGCACTTTGCAGTGCGTTTACGGCTCTTCGCATATCGCCCAGCGAGACATAGTTCAACGCTTTGACCGTATCTTCAGACAAGTTCAAACCCTCTTTTTCGGCAATATACAAAATCCGTGACTTCAAAGCGTCATAAGAAAGCGATTTGAACCGGTACACAGAACATCTTGACTGTATAGGGTCGATAATCTTGGAAGAGTAATTGCAACTGAGTACAAATCTACACGTAGCCGAATACCGCTCCATAGTTCTTCGTAATGCTGACTGTGCTGCGTCTGTCAAAGCGTCCGCTTCGTCAAGGAAGATGATTTTGAATGCGGAATCGCCAATGGGCATGGTTCTCGCGAAGTTCTTTATCTTGTTGCGAACTACTTCTATACCCCTTTCGTCACTCGCGTTAAGCTCGGTAAAGTTCTCGACCCATGTGTCCGTAAACAGTTCGCGCGCCATAGCGACAGCAGCGGCTGTTTTGCCCACGCCGGCGGGACCGGAAAAGATAAGATGTGGTAAATTCTTATGGCGAACGTATGACTTGATATTGCTTATTATGTGGCTCTGTCCCACCACCTCGTCCAGCGTCCTGGGTCTGTATTTCTCAGTCCATATCTCTTCTCGCGGCATTCGTTCTCTTTTCCTTATTATAACAACACTCCGGTTCTAAAGATTAAACCAGTGCTAAAAGAAAAATGAATTTAGCTATAAAGTTTTTCTTTCCCGAACGAACATAAAGTATTATGGATATGGATTTAGCGTTGTCATTGGTACAGGTATTTATCATGCTATTTGTGATAATGGACCCGCCGGGCTGTATTCCTATATTTATGGCCTTAACAAAGGATGTGAGCAAGGAAGAAAGAGAAAGGGAGCTAAATCACGCTGTTGCCGTTGCTTCAATCCTACTGCTCCTGTTTGCATTCCTGGGGAAGATTGTCCTGGATGTGTTGGGCATAACTCTGAATAGCTTTATGATAGCAGGCGGCATCCTACTTTTGCTCATCGCCTTTGACCTCTTGCGTGGTGAGCACAAATACGGGGTGCGTGGTGGATCAAGCGTGGGTGCAGTTCCGTTAGGGATACCATTGCTTGCCGGTCCCGGTGCCATAACCGCTGTCATGGTGATTATACAATCCTATGGTGTCGGCTTTGTCCTTTTTGCTATCTTTTCCGCTATTATCGCAACAAAGCTCGTGTTAGGGCAGTCCGAACGGATATTCCGTATAATCGGTAAAGTGGGGTCAGAAGTGTTAAGCCGTGTAATGGGGATAATAGTGGCGGCAATTGCGATACAATTTATAATGGATGGCATATTAGGAATGATTTTGTAGAAGCCGCATTAGGAATAATAGCTAGTAATTAGCATTTCCCGCAGAGATAAAGTCTATCACTTACTTGCCACAACACATGCCATATTTTTATGGTTCGTTGAATTCGCTGAATACATAGTCAGAAAGACTAATATATTTGTTACAACAATGGACTATCATGGAAAGTGTGCAAGTGAAAGTATGAGAAAAAGAGCTGAAAATAATGAAAGAACTTTCGGAGATACTGCATTCATCCAGTTCAGAAGTTGTAAGAATGGCTATGGAAGAAGGCGTGAAGAGCTTACGCATGAAAATCGCATTAGAGAATTATGTTAATGAGGGCTTTTCCCTGTGCAGGGCAGCAGAGTTCGCAGGGGTTTCGATACAACAAATGGCAAGATACATAGCAGAGCGAGGAATACCATTCTATAGGCTGGGCTTAGAAGAAAGTAAAAGGGATGTAAAGGAAGCTGAAGGATGGCTCAAGAATGCGCATACAACGCCATTATGCCTATTGTGCTAGAAGAAAACGAAGCGTGTTTACGTTCTGAATACCCTAAAGATGACACACCTTGTTTCAAACAATTTCTGTCACCTGTTCGAGTTTTTTAGCTATTATTTCCCGTGTTCGTGCCTCAAAACCATTTTTAATCGCGCGTTTTGTCGGTAAGATCTTTTTGAATGGGCATTCTTTGGGTCGGACTTCATTCTCGGGGCATACACCCAACGTGTAGCCTCTACACCATATCTTCACGAAAACAGCCGGGTATTCTTCCACACATAGCTTGTACATACGCATAGCAAGCGCGTTCATTTCCGGCGCTGCCCTCACACAGAGCCGGAGCATGAAGAAGTTAATCAAGCTGCGAACATTCATCGTCACCACATAATGCGTGTGCAACGCCATAGGTAAGACATACCGAGCTTCTTCTCTTGCAACGCCGAGCGCTCTCAGTTTTGTGTATGCCCCGTTGGCGCTTTTCATCGCATCGCGATATAGTTTCACTGCCTCCTCAGTTCCTCTTCGCTCTAAGTCAGGAGGCAGATAGTAATCAAAACCATTTTCTTCCATGTACCTCGTGCTCCGCGCGGTGTGGCTGGCTATCCTGTGCTCTAACAGCTCTCGGCTCAATGCAACGCTTATCTCCGCAATATCAAAACTGAAGTAGATATGCTCAAGCGCCGAAGAATAGTCGTTATACGTGATCAACTCTACTATTTCGTTGGCACTTCGCGTCTCAGAAACACCGCTTATCCTCGCCGCTTCGGCAACCAAGTCCAACCCGCCTTTTGTCACTTTTAGTAGCTTTACTTCCATCGTTTAATTTCACCTTTGATACGAGGCGACAAGAACGTATCCTTCTTCGCCTGCGCCCCTGCACTCGGATAGTTGAAGGAACAAAACATCACATTAAAAACCTCTGATCTACCGTTTGCAATCAGGCTATTAGTTGCTTCTTTAAGTCCCTCAATACCCTCGACTTCCGCTGTCACATAGGCTCTCTCACTATTCATAACCACCGCTCTTTCTCAAAATCTTTATGTTCCTGAGATAAAAAGGAAAAGTTTTAAAAACAACCCCTCTTTAAAAAGTTATTATGAAGATCAAATTTGATGGCGAGATTCAAGATGTCCGCGGTAAAAGGTTAGGGGATATTATAAAGGAACTTAGCGTGGATTATCAGCCGGGTTGTCTAATCGCTGTTGTATCCGAGAAAGAGGTATTGGAGTTAAAAAATGAATTCGCGATAAAAACAGGACATGGCGAAGTGAGGCTAAAGATAATTAGAGAAGAAGGGGGAGAAGAAGTAGAAAGTGCAGTATTGTCTTTATTCCTTAAGGAATATAATAAGTTCCACAATGGTAGTGGCACGATAGCCTGGAAGACCGAGGATATAACCGCTATTGGACCAATAGCAACGAATTTAGCAGTAGAAAAGAGTGAGCAGAGTTACAAGAAGTGGGATGTTTTCTTAGGTTTCGGCGGCTTTGACCCAAGTCAGACCTACCTTATGATAAGCAAACGAGACCATAAAGCGGCTTATGGTACGGGTGCCGATGCCGTGATAGGTAGATTAACGAGGGGTAGAACCATTATGTTGGATTTACCCGTGGGTGATGAAATAGAGAAGATACAGCCTATCGTGACAAAGGCGGAGCGAGTGGGGTTTTGCACTTCTGATTTGGATACGGAGATAGAGCCGAAGCAGGAGATATTCACGTTTGCCAAGGTAAAACTGTTTCGCGAGGCGCCGATGTCGAGTGAACATTTCTTTTCTCTTGTAAGTAAAGGCGTTTTTAGTGTGGATGACATAGCCTATTCTTACGTAGCGACGAAAGCTTTAGAAGGGCTTAGTTTGCCCGTTGAAAGCCTCAATTACCGGTCGAAATATTATCTGTCCGCACGGAATAGCGGGGTAGAGAAAGGGAAAGTATTCTTATACAAGGAAAGCAGACTGCCCAATCCGGCTCACAATGTGTTTGCCGAAATAGTACAGGGTGGTGAATTGATAGATCACGCACAGAAGGGCGATACTGTTTATACGATAACAGAACCGAAGTGGATGATGGTAGTAGGGAAAACGCAAAAGGAAGCGGAAGCGTTTTTTGCGCTGCAAGACATCGAGCAGGTACGGGAAGGGAATGATAGTGACGATGCAATTGTCGTGGACCAAATGCCAGCATTGACAATGGATATTATAGATAGAGGATCGGTAAGGACGGTTGGAGTAGATGCGGAAGGTGTGTTCGAGGTGAACTTATTTTATGAAGCTGCGCCTAAGACCGTATGGTATTTCAAGAAGCTTACAGGGTTGATACACCGTCCAATCGGAAATTTGAAGGTGCATTTCAATGTTCCCGGCGCGATGGTGCTATTTCAAGGCAGTGGTGACGAAGCGGGGACACTCATGCCCGAGAACTTACCGGAAGCTAAAGTGGATGTGGGCATTTTAGGTGTCACGAACATGTCCCGGGCAAACCGCGGGTTGATGGGGATCAGATTGTCGGATAGCGATACGTATGGACCCACCGGTGAACCTTTTGATGGTGCTAACCTCGTCCTTTCGCTCTCTAATTTCTCGGATTCTACTATTTCGTTCCTCAGCAAGCTGAGAGAAGGGGATATGATTTATGTGAAGGAGAAGAAGTAGCATAGCTTAGGGAGTGGGATCAACCCGCTAGTCTCAGCAACCATCAAACTTTCTTTCTGGAAAGAAAGGTTGCGGGTGAGCAGCGCAGGATGGATTTTAACCCTCGGGCGGATTAAATTACGAGGCACGCCAGTATTGAAAATGCAGGGCATCTGTTTAGTGTCCGAGTACTATAGGCGGTTATCTCAACTTCACGGCAGTCCCGTAAGCCAGTATCTCAGCCGCGCCCGACATCACCATAGAAGTAATAAACCGCAGATTTAAGACGGCATCCGCATCCATCTCCTATGCCTTATCAGTCATCCGCTTCAATGCGATTTCACGTGCCTCACTCATCATCTCCGTGTATTCCTTTATCTCACCACCGACAAACGTCCGAAATCCCGCTACTATATCATTACCAAGGTGTTTCGCCTGTATCACATTCCCTTTTACAATGCCTAAAACCGCCACTACTTCTTTTCCCGGAATAAAATCGGTATTCACAACTACTACGCTCATGGCCTCAAATCCTCTTCCTTTATTTCCTCTTTAAATCTTTTCCATTCTTTGTACCGCTCAAAACAGATTGTTAATATTAAAATAGCAGCACCGACACCCATCAGAGCCATGCTGACTTTTATGCCAAATAGCACTGTATAATCTCCTCCCTCGGTGTTAAATAGCGGATACATGCTATACGCACCCATAATCACCATTCCTGCGAGGAATACGCAAGCCCACCCATATCATCAACTTCACAGTTACTATCTCCTTTTCAATTCCTCTTTTTCACTCCAAAATCCAGGGTAGTTTCCTATGACACCGTAAATTACCGTTTTCTATTTTCAACGAAGACCTTAAAAGATGGCTACAGTAGCAGAAACGTTTATAGCGAATTTATTTTTAAAAATCATATGTATTGGTAACTTTTTACCAATAGTAGTGGGGGATAAAAACGGTTCAGATTGTAAAGAAGATAAAAGGGCATGAATATATTTACGAAGTAACATGGGATCCAGAGGAGAAGAAGCGAGTATGGACATATCGGGGGAAGGTAAGTAAAGATTTTGCACCGGAAACGGTTACAGATGAGTTTTATCATGCAATAAAGAAGGATTCCCGGATAAGAATCCCAAAGAAGGACCTGAGACATCTAAGAAAGGTTATTGGGGAAGTTGTTGATAAATACAAATAACATTGGTAATATGTTACCAATGCAAAATCGGCCCGAATAATGCGAGACGTCTGCGTAGAATCAGGGTAATCCGAAAATATCTTATACCTGCCGTGTAAATGCATCAGGATAACGATTTATGAGGAAACTACATCGGTTTTTGGTGGAGTATGTATGGTAAGCAAATTAATATTAGGACTCGACAAACGTAAAAATGACTTGAAGTGTAAAGCTGCACCCCAAAATGACTTTAAATAATATGACAAAGTTATAACTATTATAGTACTGAACACAAAAGCCTAAAAAAAAAGAAGGGGGAAAGGACAAAACAATGTTAAAGCGAGTATTTGTATTTTTGGGTCTTGCATGTATCGTATTGGCACCTTTTGGCTTGGCTACCGCCACTATAACGAACGAAGGGTTTGATTACATTGCCGGGCATATGGCCGGGTACGGCACGAATGCTTATTCTCCGATGTGGAGTCCTGATAGCACGCAGATCGCTTATATCCAGGACGACACGAAGAACTCAGATGTTTGGGTCATGGATGCCGATGGCAAAAATAAGACTCAGGTAACAACTTATGTTGACCTCAAGGTGACGGGAATCGAATGGAGTCCTGATGGCACGCAGATAGCTTATAGTATCCACGATCCGACTGGCAGATCTGTATATAGCAATAATATCTGGGTGATAGATTCTGACGGTAGCAACAAAACACAGCTTACAACCGACAGAGGTAGCTACTATCCTGACTGGAGTCCGACAGGCACGCAGATAGCATATAGTGTTCGTAATCTCGCGGGAGGCCAGGAGTACAGCAATGATGTCTGGGTGATGGATGCAGATGGTAGTAACAAAACACAGCTAACTTCCAGCGGGAACATTTATAAGCCCCTGTGGAGTCCCGATGGCACGGAAATCGTTTACGTATCATATGCAACGGCAAATCCGAGTATCCGAATCATGGATTCTGATGGTAGCAACACACGGCAATTAGATCGTCCCCGGCTCACTTCTATTGACTATCGCTATGATAAAGACCCGAACTGGAGCCCAGACGGCACGGAAATATTGTTTATTTCGCAACGTGACAGACCCGGTAACTGGGATATTTGGGTAGTAAAATCGTATTTGCATAACCCCACGTCTCTCACAGAACAGAAGCGAGCCAGTAAAACACGACTTTATACAGATGTTAGCGCTTACAGCTACACCAATCCTACCTGGAGTCCAAACGGCACAGAAATAGCATTTACATCCGGTAGTTCTGGTGCAGGTAATAGTGTTATCAGTGTAATGGATGCAGACGGCGGCAACAAAGTGCAACTATACCCAGAAGAAGAGGTTATACTATTTAAGGGCTACTTCTCGGATTTGGGGTGGAGTCCAGACGGCTCTAAACTAATATTCAGCGTGGAAAAAGACCAACGCAATAGTATAAGTGTATTAACGCTCGGAGAGTCAATTATCGCGGCGGCTACACCTTCGGCGATACCGACTCCTGAGTCATCTCCGACACCTGCAACTCCGCTATTGACACAAGAAGTAGGGCATTTCGATGTGAGCTCCACACCTGCGGGAGCGGAAATATACCTTGATGGTGATTACAAAGGCGTTAGCCCGTTAAGTATTGCCAATGTTTCTACGGGTAACCATTCGTTACGATTGTCAATGACCGGCTATGAAAACTGGACGGCCACAGAAGTGGTAAAAGCAAATGAAACGTCTTCTGTTTCGGCAACGCTATCGGAAATACCTACGGCTACGTTTACACCTTCGGCACCTGCAGAAACACCTTCGCCACCCGGATTTGAAGCGATTGTTGCAATTGCGGGATTGTTGACGGCATATCTTTTGAGAAGGCACAAGGAAGCATAAAATTTGATAATCGGACGCAGATGCACGCGGATAATCTGGATTTTAAATCTACGGAATTGACGGATGCGATTATTAGATTCTTCTACATGTGTGTTCGGTTAAGCATAGCCCACCAAAAGTAAAGACATATAAAAAGTATGTTTATTAGACACAGATTAACACTAATTAACACAGATGAAAGAATATAAACAGCGTGATATAACCGAAAAGATAATTGGTGCTGCCCACAAAGTACATAACTCATTTGGTTCTGGTTTTTTGGTATCTCAAAGCAACCGGTATTGAAGTTGGACTTTTAGTTGATTTTGGCATCAAACCGGAAGTTAAACGTAAGGCCGTTGATTTTCTGCGTAAATCTGCGTAAATCCGTGTGATCTGCGTCCTAAATAGGTAGCAGTTATACTTTATTATACAGTGAAAAAGAGTAAAACGAAAGCATAAGGTACGTTTACTCCTCAAGTACGAACTTAAAAGTAAGGATCATTACCGCGGTAATCATAAACAGGAATGCGGTTAGCAGCTTCAATTCCGGCACTACTTCTGCGATGCCCGATTCCCGGATGATCTTCTCAGTCGCGGATACCGCGGGCATAAGTACGGGAATACAAACAGGAATAAGCAGAAACGAGAGTAGCAATGTTTTTCCTTCTGAGAACATCACGAGCCCGGATACAAAAGAGCCGGCAAACGCGAGCCCCACCGCACCTAATAGGCATACGAGCAAAAGAGCCGGGAATCTTGCGCCCAGGTCGAGGTTCAAAAAGATAATTGAGAACGGGATTAAGACACATTCCACGACAAAAAGCAGTACAGTCCCGTAAATGATTTTACCCGTGAGAATCGCTAAAGGCGAGCAGGGCAGTGTCTTCAAGCCGCCAAGCGTGCCTTTATCCGCTTCGCGTGCAAACGAAGTGGTAAACGTGAGAATACTGGCAAAAAAGGTGATTATCCAGATTGTAGCAGCACCTACTTCCGGGCTTGTGCCCAGCGCACCGCCGCTCCATGCGAAGCTGCAGATCAGTACGGAGCCCAACACGAAAGTAAGTATGGATAGCATCTCATACGAGCGTCTGAACTCGGTTCTCAAGTCTTTTTCCGCTATCAGGTATGCAGTCCTCAAAAAATCACAATATTCTGATCTCAACTTTTTTTTTTGCTCCTCTTTTGGTTTATTCAAAAAGGCACTTGAGTATTATATTTACGATGTCCTTTTTGCTTCTTCACGCACCGTCCCCCATTTTATTATCATGTACTCAAAGAGCAAGCTTCTAATTGCAAAGAAGTAAATAGCCCTTTGACCAACCCGCTTAACACAACAATGACAAAGGGAATGCTCAGCTTCGCTTCCCCGTGTAGCAAGTTCCTATACGTTTCAACCGGTGATTTTACGATTCCCACGATGTTTGCCGTGCCACCCCTCATTTGTGTCCTTTCCCCACCTACCCGTCTAAATAGCTATCTCACCAACTAATTTACCCCTTTCCAGCACTATACCTTTATCACAAATCTTCCGCGTCCATTCCAGCGAATGAGACGATATTAACAGCGTCTTTCCGTGCTGGCTTTTTAGATAGTCCACGAGCAGGTCACACGTGTTCATGTCCAACCCGGAGAACGGTTCATCCAGCAATATCAAACCAGGATCATGGAGTAACGCCCGCACAATGTCCGCTCGCTTTCTCAAGCCATGCGATAAGTTCTTCACCTGCACGTTATACCAGCGGTTCATGCCTAAAAACTCAATAGTATCCCGGAACGCTTCTTCTTTTACGTCAAACAGTTTCGCATAGAACAGTAAGTTCTCCCGGACTGTCAATTCGTCATACAGGAAACTATCGTGCGTTACTAACCCAATTTCTCGTCTTATTTCGCAGTTCTCGAAGGCGTCCGTACCGAATATCTTTACCGACCCCGAAGTAGGCGATATGTGCGTAGCAATTATCCGTAGCAGCGTGGTCTTTCCCGCGCCATTGTGCCCGGAAAAAGCCATAAAATCGCCTGTGGCTATGTTCAACGACACGGAGTTCAACGCTTGCAAGTAACCATATCGTTTCGATACTTCACGGATTTCCACGGCTATTGCGTTGTTCGACATTTGGCATCCCCTATAAGCGCGTCTTATAATAAATACTTTTATGTGGCTAAGGCATATTAAAGAAAATGATGTTCATGGATTGCTGCGTCTATCATATTACTCCAAGGCCATACTAAAAACATTATTAACCAGTAAAGCTTAACATATTCAAGATTGAGGAAAAAGAACGGGGGAAGATATATTACATAGAATTATAAGAGGATATTGAGCTAATGATGCAGATAAATAAACGAACTATTATTCTTGTGATCGCAGTAGCAATGTGCGTAGTCGCATCTTACGCTGCTTATGATTCCACAGTAAGTGCTGAACGGGGTGATATTTACTTCTTGTATCTACATGTGCCCCCTATCTCGGTTTGCTACCTCGCTTTTTCTATTTCGCTTATCGCAAGCATCGCATTCCTGGCTAAACGGAAGCTTGTGTATGACCGTACGGCAGAGGTATCGGCGATGTTAGGGCTGGTTTACGGCGCCGTGGCGTTAATAGCGGGTGCTATTTGGGCGAAATCCACGTGGGGCGCGTATTGGACCTGGAACCCCAAACAAACTATTACACTTATCCTCTGGATTGCATACATGGGTTATGTATCAATAAAACTATCTATAGGCAATATTGAGAAGCGAGCGTTGGTCGGTGCGGTGTACAATATCATGGCTTTTTTCCTCATACCGCTGAATTACTTATCGGCAATGCTGTGGTGGACTCCACACACTACGCTGTCGGAATTCACGATGACACCGCAAATAATGGTGGCATTGCTACTGAACATCTTAGCTGCTGCTCTATTCTTCGTTTATCTCTTGATGACGGCATCGGAAGTCAAGTATTTAGAGGAGCGTGTGAATGTATTAATATACAAAAAAGGAGGTATGTAAACTAAGATGTACGAAATATTAGTTGTGTCGGTTATTTACTGGCTGGCGCTGCTGGCGATTTTTGTGTGGTTGAATCGTAGGTTAGCCGCGCTTAAGGAGCGAATAGCATTCCTGGAAGCAGGAACGTCAGAAACAGGAGACGTAAAGAGATGAAAATAAAGACGGTCCATATTGTTGTTGCCGCGTTGGTAATCATAGCTGCTGTTCTCGCTTACGAATCTATTTCGTCCGACATCTGTCCGTATTTGCGTGTTTCGGAGGTTACTAATGAGAGTGCACAAGTAGGCGAAAAAGTCAAGATTTTAGGCTCTGTCGTCAACACACCCACGGATTGGGACGAAGAAGGCTTAGATTTTGAACTTACGGATGGTAACGCGACAATCGCAGTTACGTATACGGGTAGCCTATCGCAAAACGTTAAGAAAGGTCAGGAAGTAGGCGCTATCGGTGTGCTGGATGCGCCGGATCATGTGACTGCAGCAAAACTGGATATTAAATGCGCTTCAAAGTATGAGTAGCGGTTCCATAAACATAACCGCCGCCATTGCTACCTTATTATTCTCACCGTGACGGAGATTGGTGCGGAGCCCTCATACACAGAACTCTCAAGTCGAAAAAGAGCGGTCTTTACACGTTCGCGTACTATAACACAAGCACAAACAGCTTAGGCCAGTTTTTACCGGTTATAAAGAGCCGCTCATGCTTCGCGTCATACGCAATACCGTTGAGAATACCGCACCGTGGCGAGCGTTCTTCTTCGCGTAACAGCCCTTTCAGATCAAGCCAGCCGAGGACCTGACCCGTTTCCGGTGATATTCGCGCAATACTGTTTGTTGGCCAGATATTAGCGTATATCTCGCCCCGGATATACTCAAGTTCGTTTAGATTGGCAATAGGCACGTCCTTATCGTGAACTTCGAGTCGCCCGAGTTCCTCGAATGTATCAGGGTCCAAAAAGTACAGCGTTTGGGTGCCATCACTCATGATCAGGTGCGTGCCATCATGCGTGAGCCCCCAGCCTTCGGTGGGATACGCGAATTCTGTGAGTAGCGAGAAGTTGTCTTTATCATACACGAAACCGACCTTCGACCGCCAGGTCAGTTGAATCAGCTTATCGCCCCAAAGGGTTACACCCTCACCGAAGAAGTGATCAGGCAGAGAATATAGCTTTACGACTTCGCCGGTTTCTAATTCGACTTTACGCAGCGTAGAATTACCGTAAATGCCTGTGCCTTCATACAGAACTCCATCTGCAAAGACCAAGCCCTGTGTAAATGCGTTTTGGTCGTGAACGTATGTGTTGACTATGTTGTAGCCGTAAACAGGAGTCGCGTCCGTAAGGTTTAGTGTACCTGTAGGCCGAGGTGTTTCTTTCTCAACGCAGCCGGCAACTAGTGCTAGCGCCATAATCGCTACTGCTACCATTCCGAGTTTGTTAGTCATCGAATAAAATAGAGCGATACAACCACAAAAAACCGAGTTCTCTCTTCGTAATACCGAAAAAAATTAAATGTCATGAATACAAATATACTCATGCGTCTCTCGATTTCTATCACAGACAGAGCTGGCAGGAGAGAGCAGCAAAAAAATGGGAGGAAGATTTAAAAATGGATAAAACCAAGAATAAAATGTTTTTTTGTATAAGTGCAATATCAGCGATAGCAATTTTTGCATTTGCGTTTGCATTTGCAGCAGCGGGCAGTGACGGTGGAGTTGTAGAGCAAAATGCAGAAGGTGTAACAGTAGCAGCTTCGGCTGTTACTTCGAGTATCAACTACCAGGGTCGGTTGACCGACAGCGCAGACGAGCCGCTGAGCGGGTCATACACAATGACCTTCAGGCTGTACGAAGTCGCTTCCGGCGGCTCGGCGCTGGCTACGGATTCGCATGCGGTAGATGTTAATGATGGGCTGTTCAATACGGAAATAGACTTTGACCCGGAATACTTTGACGGTCGAGGGTTGTGGCTTGGGGTAACAGTCGGGATTGATTCTGAGATGTCGCCGAGGCAGGAGCTGAGACCGGTGCCTTATGCGTTGAGCCTCAAGCCGGGCGCTAATATCGTGGGGGCATCATCTATTGCGCTCCAAGCGGAGTCTACACATACTTCGGGCAGCGGCATTCGCGGCGATGCAACTGCAACTTCGGGCACTAACTACGGGGTCGTAGGAGAGTCGAAGTCACCGGATGGCTACGGGGGGTACTTCTACAACAACGAGGGTGGCACCGGCGTATATGGAAAAGGTACGCCTGGAGGATACTTCACGACTGACCAGGGTGGAACATCGCCGGCAGATCGCACAGCGGGAGTGAATGTGACAACTAATTATGGCTACAGCGATGCAATTCGTGCATATGTCACTGGCAGCAGCAGCTATGGCGTTAGTGCTCATACCACTGACAGTTGGAGCGAGGGGGTTCATGCATATGCCACTGGCTCCCACAGCAGGGGAGTTAATGCAATTACCACGGGCAGCAGCAGCGAGGGGGTTCGTGCATCTACCAGTGGTGACAACAGCCATGGCGTTTCTACATCTACTGCTGGTGACAACAGCGATGCTGTTCGTGCATCTACCATAGGCGAAAAAAGCCATGGTGTTTACGCATACAGTGATAAATACTACGGCGTGTACGGAAAAGGCAAGTCTGGCGGATACTTCACGACTAATCAAGCGGGAACGGGCTGGTCTGATAAAACAGCAGGCGTGAATGCGACTACTGCTTATGACTACAGCTATGGTGTTCAGGCACATACCTCTGGCGACTACAGCACGGGAGTTGATGCAGTTACCTCAGGCGACCACAGCTTAGGAGTTCAGGCATCTACTACAGGCGAAAACAGCCCTGGTGTTGATGCGTATACCACTGGTGACGACAGCGATGGCGTTTCTGCATCTGCATGGGGCGAAAACAGCGTGGGTGTTCGTGCATACAGTGTCCAAGGCTACGGCGTGTACGGAAAGGGCAAGTCAGGCGGATACTTCACGACCAATCAGGCGGGAAGCATGTCTGATAAAACAGCGGGCGTGAATGTGACAACTGCTTATGACAACAGCGATGGAGTTCGGGTGTCTACCTCTGGTGACCGTAGCACTGGATTTTATGCATCTACCTCTGGCGACAATAGCGTTGGTGTTCGTGCAGATACCTATGGCAATAACAACATTGGAGTTAGTGCAATTACCTATGGCAACTACAACAAGGGAGTTAGTGCAATTACCTACGGCAACAACAGCGATGGAGTTAGTGCATATAGCTCTAAATATAATGCTATCCTTGCAGACACCGGCAGATCAGACCACAAATATGGCGTACGCACCCCGGATAAGATGTGCGCCATGAGCTACGACACAGGTTGCGCCGACATAGCCGAGTACTTCCCTGTTGCCGAAGATCCAGAACCAGGCACCGTGATGGTCATCGGAGAAGATAGCAAACTACAATGCTCTTGCACGGCATACGACACAACAGTCGCAGGCATCGTGTCCACAGCACCCGGCGTCTCACTTGGCACAAACGAGACCGGCAACGCCGGCGAGCAACTCATTGCAGTTGCAGGTCGTGTGCCCTGCAAGGTAGATGCAACTTACGCACCGATAATGCCAGGCGACCTGCTAACAACTTCGGATACGCCAGGACATGCGATGAAAGCGACAGACCCGCAAATCGGCACGATCCTCGGCAAGGCATTGGAACCGCTTGATTCGGGCACAGGTGTAATCGAAGTGCTGGTCACGCTGCAATAGCACGAACAAAGGGAAAATGAACAAACAAATCGTGTTGATACTTGTGGGGCTGCTCTGTCTCACGAGCATCGCATATGCACAGGTATCCACGAACTACGACCTGAGCTGGCACGTTCTAAGCGGAAGCGGTGGCCAGATGGATTCTACCAGCTACGTACAGAGAAGCACCGCCGGGCAGGTTATCGGGTCTTCCGAGAGCAGTAACTACCGTATGGGTGCAGGATACTGGTACGGGGCTGTTTCTACGGCGACACCCACGCCGACACCAACACCCACGCCGACACCAACACCCACGCCGACACCAACACCAACACCAACACCAACACCACAAATAAAATTCGACACGGGCACCGGTACATATCCCAGCATCTCAGGCACGCATAACGGTACATTCACGCCAACACAAACGATTACAGTAAACAAACTGTACACGTATCCATGTGCAGGTACAGGCGGGCATTCGGAACACGTAATATTCGGGAACGTGTCCGGCACAGTCGCAGAAGAAACTTGGGCGGGCTATCAAGAAGAAGAGTGGTCGTATATTAACTTCTCGGTACCGTTTACTTTGGTGGCAGACGAACAATATAGCTTCTCTATTCGTACAGGCTCGTATCCGCAAGTTATACACAGTCCAACGCTTTCGACTGCAAATGGTACAATGACCTGCACGGAGTTCGTGGATGCGAATGGGCGTACTTACAACAACTGGATGCCAGCGATAATGTTGGAATAAACGCGAAAACAGGGGGTTAAGGGGTCAATTCCCCTTATTCTATTTTTTAGGGTAGATACACTATAACTGCCACCGATTCAATTCTGCGTTAATCTGCGTTAATCGGCTTAAAAATCCTTGGAAAATGATACAGTTCTGGTAAATTATTATTTGTGAGTTCCCACGTGTATATTCTTCACTCTAATTCCTTTTTCAGTTTCAAAGCTTCTTCTTTGAGTTTCAGTGTTTCCTCTTCTTGCTGGATAGCCTTTTTTCTACTCTTTTTTGCATCCTTTAAAATGTCATCAAATTCTTTCGCGCCTGTTAATTCCTTTTTTTCTTCTGCTTTCTTTGTAATCTCTTCTAATTCCACCTTTACGGCTCGTACCACTTTTAAACTATCCTCTATGTTCTTCAGTTGCCGGTTTAACATTTTCAAAATCCTCTTTCTTTTTTTATTCATTTTTAAGTGTCTGTCCGCTCCTTGAATTTCTTTAATCTGCGTTCCAACACACTTTTTCTCGCGGTCATCATTCTTTACGGTTGTGTTCTGTTGCTTTTGCGGTTACGCTTAACGTTTAAAAATATAATTGTATCTCGCTTAAACAATACTACCGCATATATTTCCGTGCGAATGTTGCAATAAAAGCAGCCCACATGAAAGTTCCGAATATCGCTTCGAAGCTTGCCAAGCTTTGATAAAGTCCTGGTGCCGGAGTATAACCACCGTATCCTGGTGCTGCTGCGATGACAATGCTAAATTTAGCACGGCACAAATGAAATGCGCCTCGTTCTCTGTGAGAGCAAAAACCAAAACATTCTCTGGTTGTAGATATGCGAGACGATTTACAAATGTTTCTGAATGGAGAAGAACTGCGGCTCTTACAGGCAAATACTATGCACTCATGGGTTTATCTCAGGATTGTATTTATCAAAACGAAACGCGAAGCGATGATTTCGTGATTGCCCACTCCACAAGTCAAAAGCTATTGGCAATCTCCAGCGTTTGATAGACATGGTAAATCAAGAGATGGCTTAATCCTTGATACATGACTTTTGACTGTTGTTCAACAAATAAAACACTCTCGCACCGTACGTTTTCTCATCTCTGATTGTGTGTTTCTCCGGTTCGCACTATACCTACTCTCTTCAGCCATTACAACTTCACCATAAACAACCCTTAACGCCACCTGTACCGCCTCCATTTCTACTTCACACAACTCGAAAAGCCTCGCCATCTCCTTGTCAATCACCACCTCAACTTACCTCAACTCTGCCTCTTACCCTTTCTCTGCAATTTTATGCACTTTCTTTGACAGCTCCGCTAATGTGCGGTTATTTTCGTTATTAGCATCAAATTTTGGTATATCGAAAGCTATATATAGCCTAATAGCCACATAAAAGTACTATGCTAGAAACAATAAAGCAAGATATATCAGTAGCCATTGAAGAGCTGAAAAGAGATAACCTCGACCTCGTTAATATAATCGGGAATCGTATTGCAACCGATTCAATGATTATAAAAAGAAATGACCTGATTATAATTGGTTTTCTATGCAAAGAAATATCACTTGAAATCAGAAGGGTAAAGAAAATTAATGAGAAAAATTTACTGAGGTGCAAGGATGCAGGGAGAAAATTCCTCGAGGGGATATCTTCTTTACTGGGAGATAAAATAGAGAATAAGGAAATTTGGGAGAAGTATCAAAATTACGAGAAAGAAGTCCGAAAATACCTTATCGGCGATATTGAATCTTCTATCTATAAAGAAAGTCCGGATTTTACAAAGGAAACAAGAACGATGCTATTGGAGCACTTAAACGGAAACAGAAGATTGCTAATAAAAAAAGGCAATAGATTAGTTGAAGGTATGGCTTCTGAAATGTCAAGGGGAATTTACACTTATGGCTTTTATCCAGAAGATTTGGTCTTTTATCTTGTGATGAAAGTTTTCAGTGGCTATTATGACTATTTCATCTATGATTATCATTTGGAAGAAAGCGAAGAAGAAAAAACGAAGAAGGAAAAAGAAATAAACTTATACATTGATAATATTTACAAACTCTTCTCAGCGGAAAGCAACCTAAATGTCATTTACGAGGAATCTACAAAAATAATAGGGGAATTAGGAACAAAATGGAGAGGGTATTTCATAAATCTCGGAGAAATCAGAATGATAATGGAGGGAAGGGGAATAGAACTTCCACCGGAAGCAAAGAAGGAAATAGAAGAAGGATTGGCAGAAGTATTTGAAAGGAAGGTAAAAAAAGGTAAATAGAGGGTGGGAGAAGAAAAATGGATAAGATGCAATCTGCAGTTGGTATAACCTTGTCCAAATACCCGGAGATTGGAAAGGCCGAATTAGTGGGGTTATTTACGGATTATATTGAAAAGCATCTAACGGATATTGTTGCAAGAGTAGAACTGCCAAGCAGAGGGGAGTTAAAACGTGAAAGGTTGTTAGAAAAACGAAAAACGAAAAAAAATCGTATGTCAAAGGAGAAACTTAGGGTAAGAGAAGCCTTTGTAGGGTGGTTAGAGAAAATAAAATCAGAAAAAAGGGAAAGAGCAATTGATGCGGATTTTTTTATCGAAACGGATGGTTGGGGAAGGGATGATGTAATGCAATCAATTGAACGCCCTTTTGCCTCTCCGGAGATAGAAATTGAGAGAGATATTTATTCTAAGGATTTTGAGGAAGGTTTACCGTCTTGGGGTAATCATACCCATTTGGAAGTATTTCAGGAGATAGAAGATGCTGGTGGTATCGAAAAAGTAAGGGGAGAGGGTTTGGACGAAATGAAGGAGGGGATTCTTTCTATAGCCAATGAGGTCTCTCAGAATAAAGTGGAAAATATAAGGCAATATTATGACAATGATTTTGGTTTCACTATTGAGATTAGGGTGAATCAGAACGATAAGGAAGCTTTTGAGACGTGGTTTCATCTTATAGATAAGCTGAAACCTTTGGGTTTAGAGACTTTAGTAACAGTGGATTGGACAGGAGAGAATGTGTTAACTGAGGATGAACTTGTGCATAAAACGGTGGATGTAATGTTAAAATTAGGTATTGGACCGAAGAGAACGGATAGATTCAGTGCAGTCGAAGAGTTAAAAGAAGGGTGGTTGTGATGTTTTATCTGGATACAGATGTTATTTTAGCCTATAATTATGAAACGGAAGTACAACATTGGCGAGCTGTAAATTTAATTGAAAAAATTGAGGGCAGCAAATTTTATGCTTCTCCTTTCTCAATTTTAGAGCTATACTGCACTGTTTCAAGAACCATAGGCAAGTATAAGCTTCGTTCACCACGCTTCAGGGAATTGAAAGAAGAGATCAAGGTGAAAATGGTGATAGAGCATGCAATTCGTAGTTTAAATCTGACTGTATGCTCAGATGATACTGCAAATAAAGAGATGGAATGGCTGAGCGTTAAAATGTTCTCACGATATTTTGATGCTATTAAGTTGGCACCAAAGGTGAAATTACGAACGGGAGACCTTCTTCATGTCGCTTATGCCTGTCAATTGAAAAATGAGGGGAAAATCGAGTATATAGTGAGTCTTGACGATGATTTTCAAAAAAAGGGAGAGTCAATCGAAAGAGAAACAGGCATTAAAATACTCCAAAGTGACTTGCAATAGTGTAGCTTTGCTTCTATTCTAATTTTTCTTTTCATTACTCCCCCTCCTTAAACCTCTTAACCAATCCTTCCAACGCCCTTCTCTTCGGTGCTTCTTCTCATTTAACTTCTGCTGTTTTTCCCTCCACTTCCTCCTCAGCCACCCCACCCTTACCATAAACAACCCTTAACGCATCCTTCACCTCTTTTACTTCATCCTCATTCAACCCGAAAAGCCTCGCTACCTGCCTATCAATCTCCTCCTCCACCTCTCTCAATACGTCCTCCTCTTCTTTCGATGCAAATTCATGCGCTTTCTTTGAAAGCTCCGCCAATTTAGAATGTATATCGTTATGCACCTCAAATTTCGGAATCCTTATCGTGTTCTCGATTATCTTCGGCGTGCCAAAACTTTTTGTGCCTCCGGCAATGCTCCTTATCGCATGGTCAACCACGTTTGAATTTAGCACACTACAAATAAAATGCGCCTCGTTCTCATTATCTGTTGGAATAAAAGCCAAAACATGCTCTGGTAGCACCTTCTTTTCTCCTAAAAACTCGTCATTAACGGAACTTATCACACAAGCACTTAATTTACTGCCCATTTGGTTCCATACAACTTTGTATGGGCTAAAAGTGTATTTGCCTACTGCATACATACTGTAAAAAGGACCTGTTTCCATTAGTTGCCTGACAACTCTTGAACCCCTTCTTCTGATTACATCCTCAAAACCCTTGAGATACCCATAAGTCTTTGGAAAATTGACCTTCACCCATCTCTCGTCATAACCTATTCTCTTCTTCGGGTCTTGCATCTGTAACGTGTAAATATACCCATTTAACTTCCATTTGCTCAAATGCCGTGTTTTTATCAGTGGAAAAACGAAGAAATCCTCTATCGCAACCGGAGGTTCAATCTTTTTAACACCTTTTTTCATTCCCTTCGTTATGTTCTCCACGACAATTTCCTTTATCTCTATCGCTTCAGCCGTAATACCTAAAATATTCCGCACGTGAGCAGGAATCTCTATTTTCTCTTTCCTTTTTGATGCAACACCCAAAATATTCAACCAGTAAACCGCATTTGCTCCTCCACTATTAATCCCTTCATAGCCACGATAATAACATTTGCCTTTT
>DAOUUS010000020.1 GCA_030668065.1 Candidatus Methanophagales archaeon | reverse complement strand
GGTGGTATCTATACAAAAGCTGCGGATGTCGGCGCTGACCTGGTAGGCAAGGTAGAAGCGGGCATTCCCGAAGACGATCCGCGAAATGCGGGTGTTATTGCAGATAACGTGGGTGACAACGTGGGTGACTGCGCAGGTATGGGTGCCGACTTGTTTGAAACTTACGTGGTCACGGCAATTGCAGCAATGCTAATCGGGGCTTTGATTGCTGGTGATTCCGGACTACAAACGGTCTTCCCGGGTATTACCTCTGGTTTAGCACTCATAGAATATCCACTTATTTTAGGTGCTGTTGCTATTTTCGCCTCTATAATAGCTATATTCGCTGTGAGAATGGGCGCACGTGAGAACATCATGGGCACCTTATACAAGGGCGTGCTTACCGCTGCTGTACTCAGTATAATTCTGTTCTACCCGGTAACAAGGGCATTAATCGGCGCAGACCCAGCCGGCACTTCGATTTTCATTTCCGCTGTCATCGGGATAATAATTATGGCTCTGATGGTGGTAGTCACAGAATATTACACACAGATGCACTCACCGGTAAAGGCGATTGCAGATGCAAGCCAGACTGGTGCGGGTACCAATTTGATCATAGGTCTTGCAGTTGGGATGATGTCTGTCGGTTGGCCGGTATTAATAATATGCGGCGGGATACTTGCAGCCTATTTGGTACCGTTCGTGGTTACAGGCACGAATATTGCAGGATTGTACGGTATTTCAATTGCCGCTGTTGCTATGCTTTCGACCACCGGCATTATCGTGGCTCTCGATTCTTACGGCCCGATAACAGATAACGCAGGTGGCATCGCCGAAATGGCGGACTTACCGCCTGAAGTTAGAGCCACGACCGACAAGCTCGATGCTGTTGGCAACACAACGAAAGCGGTAACTAAGGGCTATGCAGTGGCATCAGCCGCAATTGCGGCTTTGGCTCTTTTCTCTGATTATTTACACAGAGTCGGATTGCCCGCAGAAGAGTTCAGCCTTTTCAATCCGCTCGTACTCGTGGGCTTATTAATTGGTGGGTTATTACCTTTTATCTTCAGTTCCGTTATGATGCGTGCAGTGGGCAAAGGTGCGTTCAAGGTAGTTGAAGAGGTAAGAAGGCAGTTCAAGGAGATACCCGGAATTTGGGAGGGCACGGCAAAGCCGGAATATGGTAAATGTGTTGACATCGTGACAGCAGCAGCATTGCGAGAGATGTTAGTACCGGGAATGATTGCGGTGGTTGTACCCCTGGTGGTGGGCTTTTTATTCGGTGCCGTAGCACTCGGGGGGCTGTTAATCGGTGTGATTATATCTGGCTTGATGCTCGCATTGATGATGTCGAATGGTGGTGCCGCCTGGGACAATGCGAAGAAGCTGATAGAAGATGGTTATTTAGGCGGTAAGGGAAGCGAAGCACATAAAGCTGCGGTCGTGGGCGATACGGTAGGTGACCCGTTCAAAGATACTGCCGGACCTGCGATTAATCCGTTGATTAAAGCGATGAATATGATTGCAATCCTGTTCTCGTCATTGTTCGTGGCTTACGGTTTGTTACCGATGTAAGAGAACTTACGGGATGATAGTAAGAACGCTATATCTAAAATATTGAAGGTCTATCGAGGGAATGAAACATGAAAGCGAAGAACTGCGTAATTTGTAATGCGCGAAAAGGGAAGCGGTTTTGCGTAAAGGAGGAGGACTATATATGCTCCAAATGCTGTGGGTTAATCCGCGATCCGCAACTCTGTCCTAACGATTGCCCGTATTTTGGTAGTTTAACAGAAAAGAAAGGGCAGGAAGAATTGCCAATATACAAAGTCCTGATGACTACACCAAAGGGCAGTAGAAGCATTGTGGTCGCAAGGGAGAAGGAGAATGGTAACATTCAATTCGTCTCTGCCTCGGTAGACGAGTGGAAGATGGGGCTGAAAGATTGTTTTGGTAGTTACGATCTACCGAAAAAAGAATTTAACAGGTTTGTAGGTATGCAGCCTCAGTATGCGGATGCCGACCTTGACGAGTGCAAAGAGAAGATAAAACGAGGCATACTCATCGCGGAGACGCTGGGTTTGAAGTTACCACGTGAATTCAACAAGTTCAACCGCATTCTGGGCGACCTTGACAGTATCGAGCTTACGGGTTCGTTGTATAAATGTTATGACTGTGGAAAAGCGGATTTGACCGATAAAGAAGTGGAAGCGATAAAAGAAGTGACATTGCGTGACGTAGCTGCGGGTGATTGTGGCACTGAAAGTGAGACGATGATTTATTTCGTTTGTGATGACTGTAAAGGGGGAGAAGAGGGTGAGGTAGAATCTAACGAAGAAAGGGTATTAGCGGTTAAAGTGCGAAGAGGAAGAGATAAAAGAAGTAGATATAGCAGAAGTAGATATAGCAGAGCTTGAATAGTAAAACAAAGGCACGGAGAACTGTCATAAAACATTGCCAATAGCGTTAGTTTGTTGACTGTATATAAAGTATAACTACTACCTATTTAGGACGCAGATTACACGGATTTGCGCAGATTTACGCAGAAAATCAACTGCCTTACGTTTAACTTCCTGTTTAGTGCCAAGATTAACTAAATTGCAGTCTCATAAACATATTCCAGAAATCCATAACCCAGTTTATTATAAACTTGATAGAAGCTTCTAATAATCGCATCCGTCAATTCCGTATATTTAAAATCCTGTTTATCTGCGTAAATCTGCGTCCAATACTCAAATTTTCTTACCATATCGCCCTCTATTCGACTGTTTCTTCCATGGCATGGATACTTATAGAATAAATACAAAGATAAGAAATAACAGGATGCCATGAAAAGCGAAGATATAGGCGGAGTGAAAATCGGCTTAGAATGCCACGCACAGCTACTCACGCGTACGAAACTATTTTGCAGATGCCCCACCAACTATCAAAATTCCGAGCCGAATACGCACGTGTGCGAAACGTGCCTGGGCTTACCAGGTGCATTGCCGGTAGTAAACGGGCAAGCGTTAAGATACGGCATAAAAGTAGCGCTTGCATTGGGCTGCGCTATACAGCCAGAGACTATATTCTATAGAAAGAATTACTATTATCCTGACCTGCCACGCGGTTTCCAGATTACGCAGTATGATTTCCCTATTGCATTGAAGGGACTTGTGAGCATAGAGAGTCCGGAAAACGGCGGTGCTAAAGAGCGTGAGATAAGGATAACCAGGGTACACATGGAAGAAGACCCGGGCAGGTTGGCCTATAAAGGCACGATAGATACCGCGAAATATTCGCTTGTTGATTATAACCGGTCCGGGATGCCGTTAGTAGAGATAGTGACCGAGCCAGATCTGAGGTCGCCGAAGGAAGCTCGGATATTCTTAGGTAAGCTAAGGAGCATATTAGGCTATTTAGGCGTGTTCGATGGCGACAGGGAAGGCGCGATGCGAGTAGATGCGAATATATCGGTAGCTGGTGGACAGCGAGCAGAAGTAAAGAATATTTCGTCTTATAAAGGTGTAGAACGCGCTTTAGCTTTTGAGATCACGCGGCAAAAGAATTTGGTGCGTCGGGGACTCGTAGTAACGCAGGAGACACGGCATTTCGACGAAGTGCGTGGCATAACTATTTCTATGCGTACGAAAGAATTTGAGCATGATTATCGGTACTTTCCCGAACCTGATCTGGTACCGCTGCATATTTCGGGCTTAGTAGAAGAACTAAAGCGAGAGATACCCGAACTGCCGGATGAAAAGAAGACTAGATTTGCCACGCAGTATTCCATCACGCCGGAGCATGCGACTGCGCTAACATACGATATAACAATAGCGGATTATTACGAAGTAGTAGCGTCAAAGATAGATTCGAAGTTAAGTGCCGTCTGGATCGCGGACGTGCTGAAAGGCGAGCTGAATTTTCGGTCTATATCAATGCTAGAAGCGTCAAAACGGATTTCAACCGATGAGTTCGTTTCTATTCTGAGATATTTGAATAAAAGCGTTATTACCGAGCGCGGGGCAACAGGAATTTTAAGGGAGATGCTCGACCACGGAGGTACGCCCGACAAGATAATAAAGGACAAAGGATTGGCAAGTATCGGTTCGGGGGACATAGAAAAGGCAGTGTCTGAAGTAATAGAAGCGCATAAGAGCGCAGTTGAAGATTACAAAGCCGGTAAAAACGAGGCTTTGAATTTCATTGTGGGGCAGGTGATGAAGCAGACGCGAGGCAGAGCAGAACCAAAAGAAGTCCGTGAATTTGTGAGGGCGAGGATAGATCGCTCGGCCGAGGGCCAATCCTGAAATTTCAGCTCGTTGTATTTTTAAAACCTTGAGATTGAATCAATCTAATAGTAAACCACGGATTGCACAAATTCAAGTCGAAGTGAACAACGTTTCAAAAAAAAGAGAATGAGAATGAGTTATGAACTCATCCTCATCCAAAAATCGGCTTTCCGCGTTTCATGGTGTGGCTAACTGTTCTCCTTCAGTCATTACAGGGAGCATTGGAAACGCGCCGGCATTCTTTGCATCTTCTGGCAGCTCCATGTTCACGGGCGTATTATAATCGTAGAAGACTAAAGTGGTGCTCTGATCCAACGTCATTGTAAACGTCTCCTCTGCATCTGGTATATTCAAGTCTTCCGAGCTTATAACCATTTTCATCTGCATTTCTGTCTTCGTCGGGAACATCGTATCTTTTGCTATCCATTGCGTTATAGACATGTCCTTAATCAGTTTCCCTATATCGAAGTCTTCTTGCATGCCTTGCATTAGTCCGCTCATCCCTCCTTGCTTCATCAAGAACTCACTATATTTCGCCATCTCCGGCGTGATTTTTAGCACGTAGCAATCCACACCGTTCACCGTTTCAGCTTTTAATAAGTCCACTTCTGAAATACTCAGTAGTTCAATTTGCTGCACCATCTGGTTCTGCGAGTCCCACGAGTCTTCATAACCTTCCGGCATGTCCATCTTTGTCCATTGCGCTGGTATCTCTGGAATATCCATCTTCATGTACATGGCATTATCCACGAGGTACATCACCATCGTCATTTCCATTGGCCCATCCGGCATTTCCGCGTTATCCGGCATTTCCATCGAAGACGTCATCTCCAGCGACATCTTTTTGTTCGCGGCATCCACGACCGCCTTGCCCGTGCTTACCGTCGTCATCTTTGTCTCATCGGTCTCGTTGCTTATTAGCGTCTCCTGTGTCATATCCATATCAAACTTGTAAGTATCTATCTCTTCCACGGAAGCCAGTATCATTTCTTTTATTTCTGCTGAGTTTAGTAGCTCTTCTTTTATTTCCGCGGTGTTTATTTGCTCCTTATCCGCGCATCCGGAAAGCATCACCACTACCACGATTGCCGTTATAGCGATTAACCCTGCTATGTTTTTACTTTTCATTTTTCTATCACCTCCTTTCTATTTTTAGAAAATCTGCGTTTCTATATAACACAATCATCTTATAAATGCCTTGAGCTTTTATGAGTTTCGCTTTTTTGATAATAGATTATTGATTGACCATTTTCCATGCGTAATAGAACCGCTGTAACGCCGTGACGTTGCAGAGCAGAGCAAAGATCACCATTGCCCAACCAAGAAAAGTGTAGCTTAACATACCAAACGCGGGTAGTGGATAGGAATAGACCATTGTAAGAAAAGTTGCGACTATTATTATCAGAAGCCGGTCCGCTCGGCCCAATAAGCCACCATAAATCCGCTTCAGACCCACTGCCTGTGCCTGCGTGCCCATGTAAGAAGAGAACAATATGCCAATAACCGCAATAACGCCGATTTTACAGCTCACGTAGCCACCGAAGATGATACCACAGACAATGAGCATGTCCGCATATCGGTCTATTACGTGGTCGAGGAAATCACCCCGTTTGCTCGCGTTTCCGAGTTCACGGGCCATAATACCATCCAGAGCGTCTAAAATGGAACTCACGCAAACGAAAATACCGGCGAGTAGTAAAAGGAGATTAAATGCGCTGTTTTGAACAGGTCCGGTTCCCGAAAAGAAGAAAAACACGCCTGCGAGTATTGCGGACAGGAGAGACAGGATCGTTATGGAATCTGGAGATAAGCCTATCGCCGCGAAATATCGTGCAATTCTTTTCAATAACATCCAACTATTCACAAATGGACGTAACAGCGAATCAACAACCATAATATAAACTTCCTATATTGTGTGTCACATTAGAACCTTTTTGGTTTTGAGGGTTGATAATGTGCATCTTGCCCCCCACCCCGGGTTGGGAGGGTTGATAAGGGGGGTTCGGCCCCCGGGTTGGGAGGGTTGATAAGGGGGGTTCGGCCCCCGGGTTGGGAGGGTTGATAAGGGGGGTTCGGCCCCTTATTACTTCAGCCCCTTCATCATCTTAGCCAATGGCATCCCTTTCATCATCGGCATTTTCCCCCTTCCTGACGACATGCTTTTCATCATCTTTTGCATCATCTTGTGATATTTTATCAGCTCGCTTACCTCCGCAGTCGTAGTCCCCGATCCTCTTGCTATTCGCTTCACCCGTGAGCCGTCTATTATCTTCGGCTCGTTTCGTTCATCCTTAGTCATTGAATCCATTATCACCTTGAACGCCTTTAGTTTATCCTCTGTTACTTGATACATTGAATCATCAATGTTGACTCCAAGTCCTCCTAACGGCAGCATCTCCATCAATTTTTTAAACGGGCCCATCTTTTTCAAAGCCTCTAACTGGTTATACAGATCATTTAACGTGAATTTACCCTTTAATATATCGGCATCTATATCCTCTTCTGTCAGACTCTCCTCTGCCATCTCTATCAACGACTTTATGTCGCCCATTCCGAGCAGCCGTGATACGAACCTATCGGATTCAAATTTCTCGAGGTCGTTCACCGTTTCGCCCGTGCCCACGAATGCGATACCAGAATTCGTCTCCGATACTGCAGAAAGAGCTCCGCCGCCCTTCGCCGTACCGTCCATTTTGGTTATTATTATGCCTGTGATTCCAATCGCATCGTCAAAAGCCCTCGCTTGCACCGATGCTTGCTGTCCGATGCTTGCATCCAACACGAGAATACGCTGTTCGGGCGCTACTTCTTTTCTTATCGCGCGTATCTCTTCTATCATCTCTTCCTCCAGCGCATGTCGCCCTGCCGTATCTATTATCTTGACGTCGTGCTTATCGAATTCTTTTACGCCCGCCTCCACTATCCCTACCACACTTTTGCCCTCCGGGAGCTCGGCACCGTCGTAAAACGGAACACCCATTTTGTCACATAGCTGCCTTAGCTGATCGGATGCCGCAGGTCTATACACATCGGCACAGATAACCGCAGGTTTCAAACCCTTTTTCTGGAAATAGCGCGCAAGTTTCGCACACGTTGATGTTTTTCCGGTACCATGCAAGCCGACCATCATTATCTTCTGGGCTGTTAAAGGTACATCTATAGCCTTACCCAGGATATTCATCAACTCTTCATAAACTACCTTTATTACATGCTCCCGTGGGTTTAGCACCATCTTCTCCTTCAAACTACGTTCTCGTATACGTTCAGAAAGCACCTTAACCAACGAAATCTTGACATCTGCCTGGATTAACGCTCGCTGGATGTCACGCACGATTTCATCCACCGTATGCTTGTCTATCTTATTCGCCATTGCGATCTTCCGGACCGCTTCCTTCAGCGAGTCACTCAACTTATCTAACATCTTTTACGCACCCACAACCTGATCTTTATATTTAATAGTCAAAAACCTTTTTTGAAGTATTGAGTTGCAGAAAGTCAATCAAAGAAACGGTGTGTGCTTGAGTTAAAATGTAGTACCACCTTTTTGGGATGGTCTCAACTCTTATGGCTAAGATAGACCAACTCATGGATTACAATATAAGCAGCAGGGCAAAGAGGATAGAACTCGAGGTTATTCTTGAGCGAGGAAATGAGTCTAATAGTGACGAAAGCGTGATGCCGATTATAGAAGAAATACCGACCTAAGCGGGTGACGAAAACACACAAGTGTATCTGTAAGGGGTTGTTGAAAAATCAAAGACTGACATCACAATAAAAAAAACTAAAAAGCTAAATCAAACTAAATTGTTTCTTGAGTTAAGCAAGCTAAAGGGATGAGGCATAGATGGAAAAGCAAAAAGTTACACTAACGGATTTCTTGCACCTGAAGAAAGCAGAAGTGAAGAAGTCAAGCGATGAAAGCAAAAAGGCAGAAAAAATAAACGTTGAAGAGAAAGTAGAAGAAGAGAAAGTGAAACAGCATATATACACGGTGCTGGAGATCACACGGTATGTAAGGCATATACTAGACAAAGACGACTTGTTACGAGACGTACATGTAAAAGGTGAGATTTCCAATCTCAGTCAGCCTACTTCCGGGCATTTATACTTCACGCTTAAGGACGAATCGTCTGAGTTACGATGTGTGATGTTCCGCGATCGAAGCGCCCTAATGAAATTTGCTCTTGAGGATGGCATGAGCGTGATAGTCAGGGGACGTATAAATGTGTATGAAAAGAAGGGCTCCTATCAGTTATACGCCTCGGAAATCCAGGAAACTGGGATAGGTGCTTTGTATCTCGCATTTGAGCAGCTAAAGAAGAAGCTAAAAGGAGAAGGTTTGTTTGACACCGTGCATAAGAAGCCGATACCTGTTTTTCCACGCACAATCGGAATTATCACCTCGCCAACCGGTGCTGTTATCCTGGATTTGTTAAATATTACAAGGAGACGGTTTCCGCATGTACATATTCTGCTGGCGCCGGTGGTGGTGCAAGGTGGAGAAGCCCCGACACAGATTGTAAAGGCGATTCAGTTGTTGAACCGAGCGAATAAAGAGCTTGAGAGGATAGATGTGCTAGTGGTGGGACGAGGCGGCGGCTCGATAGAAGAGTTGTGGGCGTTTAATGAAGAGTCAGTAGCAAGAGCGATTTTTTCTTCAGAAATACCCGTTATTTCCGCTGTGGGACACGAAACAGACTTTACTATTGCCGATTTCGTGGCGGACAAGCGAGCTGCGACACCTTCGGAAGCTGCGGAGCTTGCGGTACCAGATAAACGCGAAATCAAACGGCATTTGTACTCTCTGGAGTTGCAATTGCGGCAGAATGTGTTTAACGCAATTGAAGTACACCGGCAGAGGTTAGAAAGCATAGAGAAAAGTGTTTTATTCAGAAAGCCTACGGAGCGGATAAATCAGTACCGGCAGACGGTAGACGAGTTAAAGCGGAATATGCTCGCTGAGATTACGCATCACGTGGAATTACATCGGAAGAGCCTACAAGCTGTTATTGGCAAACTGGATGCTTTAAGTCCTTTGGCAATCCTTGAGCGAGGGTATAGTATCTGTTCGCGGCCTGATGGTAAGGTAGTAAGAAGTGTAGAAGATATTTCAGTTGGTGATGCGCTGAAGGTATT
This sequence comes from Candidatus Methanophagales archaeon, assembly GCA_030668065.1. Classification (GTDB taxonomy): domain Archaea; phylum Halobacteriota; class Syntropharchaeia; order Alkanophagales; family Methanospirareceae; genus QENJ01. Next base: position 2,901 of record DAOUUS010000020.1, on the reverse strand, counting down.
GTTTACGGATGGAGAAGCTTTATCAGAAGTGAAAGAGAAGAAGACGAACAAATGAATGAATGCAAAACATTAATTTGTGGAGGATTAAGAAGAAATGGAAGAAGAAAAAGAAGCGGCTGACGAGATGACTTTTGAAGAGGCGATGAAGCGGTTAGAGAGCATAGTAGAGATGCTGGGTGAAGGCAACCTCGTGCTGAACGATTCGTTGAAGATATTCGAGGAGGGCATGGGTTTATGCAGATTTTGCAACAAGGAGTTAGACGAGGCGGAGTATAAAGTGGAGAAGTTGATGGAAAAGGAAGGTGGAGAGATTGGTGTAGAGCAATTCAAAGAGACAGAGTAGGATATGTATGAACAAAAAAATAAGGGCGGATTTCCCGGTATTGGAGCACGTAATCTACCTGGACAGTGCAGCCACGAGCCTGACACCGGAGCCAGTCGTGGAAGCAGTTGCTGGATATTACAGAGAGTATAATGCGAATGTCGGGCGTGGCGTTTACCGATTGTCACAACTCGCAACACAGAACTACAAAGCGGCACACCAAAAAGTTGCGGAGTTCATTGGTGCAAAACACGAAGGAGAGGTAATATTCACAAAGAATACGACAGAAGCGATAAATATGGCTGCGTATGGGTTAGCTTGGCAACGCGGGGACGAAGTAGTAACAACATTGCTGGAGCATCACTCTAATTTCCTACCGTGGTTTAAGGCGCGCGAGAAGGGCGTAAACTTGCGAATCGTGAAACCTGACAAGGATGGCTTATTCGAGGTCGCGGATTTTGAGGCTGCGATTAGCGATAGTACGCGGTTAGTTGCGGTCACACATATATCCAATGTCCTGGGCACGATTTCACCAATCAAAGAACTAGCCACGATTTGTAATGAAAAAGGTGCATTGTTACTTGTTGATGCTGCGCAGTCCGCCCCACATATTCGGATAGATGTGGCAGAGCTTGGATGTGACGTAATCGCTTTTTCGGGTCATAAAATGCTTGGACCGACAGGAACCGGGGTACTGTGGGTGAAAGAACCGGATAAAATGGAGCCTACCCTTTTTGGCGGCGGGATGATAAAAGAAGTAGCTGTGGATGGTTATGAATTGGCGGCGGGCTATGAGCGATTTGAAGCGGGTACACCGAATATCGCCGGGGGGATCGGACTTGGACGCGCAGTGGACTATTTGGAAGATGTGGGAATGGATGTGCTAGGGACTTATGAAGAGCGGTTGGCAAAGCGGCTCATGGACGGGTTGCAAGAACTAGAAAATGTGCATGTATATGGCTCTACGAAACCGAGCGAAAGGATCGGCGTGGTATCTTTTAATATTGCAGGCATGAACCCGCACGATGTTGCGTTACAGCTTGACAAAGATTCTGATATAGCGGTACGGTCTGGACATCATTGCTGTATGCCGTTGATGAACTATTTGGGGCTTAAGGATGGCACGGTTCGGGTTTCTTTATACTTGTATAATACAGAAGAGGAAGTTGATAAGTTTTTAGTGTCGGTTGAGACTATAGCAAAGAAGTAACGTGAGGATATGATGCGGTAGAGGCATTAGACCTCGGACTAATAAATAGTTGGGACCAGTATAGAGTTGGGGCACAAGAACTCTAATCGAAAAGTCCCGTAACACTGGTGAAGAATATCCCGTTCGAGATCTTCGATGCTGCTGACTTTATCATCGTGGATGTCTACTTCAACAATCACTTTTCGTTTTGGCAGGTATGACTAAGTGGGATGTGCTTTTATTAAGATTTATTACGAATCGTCTGAGAAGGAATATTGTGCCCTAGAAAAACTGGGCCCAATTTTTTGCCGCGTGCCGGGGCCATCAAAGGAATACTTTAGTATTCAAATAATTTCTATTTCTTTTTTTTGATGAAGTTGCCATAGCACTTATCAAAACACTCTTCTTTATGGGCTTGATCAACCCCATAAGCATCGATACAGTCCCTATAGCAAATATGCTCCCTCGACTTCACGGCCTTATTCCCCCTTTCTTCTATTTTTTTTTCTAGTTCTTTTATTTTTTCTTCTGTCGCTTTGTCCATTTCATAGACTCCTTTTTGTTTTAGAATATCTTATGCGTATATAAACTTATTATTTTTTTATTAACTAACATTGCACCCCATATTATTTACAGGACACCGCCTCATACTCTGTAATTTCCTTCTCTCTTTACGTACAGTTTCAACCCACTTTCAAATACTTTCTCAAAATCTCTTACCACTGACTCTATCCCCCAGCGCTCAAGATCACATTCTCCTTCTGAGCGGAGAGCAAGTACAACTTTTTTATCGCCTTTACTAGTAAACTTAGCAGTTTTTATGCGGCCGGTGTGACTTCTATCGAGCTTTTCAGCGAATGTTAGTAGCGTGGAGAGGATAATCACGGTCTTCTGAGATTGCTCATCGAGTTCTGCCATCGTCGTCTCTTTCCTTCTCGGGACTCGCTTTCTGTGAAAACGAGCGACGTTTGCCATGATGCTAATCTCGGTCTGATTGAATCCCCATAGTTCTGCGTGGCTGATTATGTAATGGGAATGGATATGGTGGTCCCGGAACGATATGAAATTACCGGTATCGTGAAGGATGGCCGAATATTTCAGCAGTTCTCGCTCGGAATCGCCCAAGTTATGCAGTTTAATCTTGGAAGAGCTGTCAAAGAGCTGAAGTGCGAGAGAGACAACGGTATTTGCGTGGTCTTCGTTGATGTTACATGTCCTTCCAAGTCTGAGAACACACCTTTCTCTGACAGACATCTTTTCCACTTCTAGTGATTCTCCTTGCCTTTGTAGATAATCAATGAGCAAACCATGACGAAGACCCCTGTTAGTGACCATAATCTCTTTGAGGGCAAACTCTTCCATTAATGTCTCAAGGATCACCGCACCACCG
>DAOUUS010000227.1 GCA_030668065.1 Candidatus Methanophagales archaeon | reverse complement strand
GTTTATACTCTTTAAAAAAGGGGAACTAGGCTGGATGAGTGCGGGTTTCTTGTCGGTATTTGCAATCGGAGGATTAGTTGCAGCGGTATATAACTACCTATTTCTGATGAGCGGGCACGTAGCGATAGAACCTCAGCTTATAATCGGAGCGATGCTGTTAACGGTAATGGTTGTGCTACACGTAGGCGACATATTGGACTCGAAGAAGACGGAACAGAAAGGAGTAACATTCAGAATCTCAGACGATAAATGGGAAGCAATGAAGCAGGAGATGGGGTATCCCTGCGAATGCTAAGTAGTTCATTGCCAACACGCACAGTCTATACGGGGTCCGCGCCAAACAGGATGGCATCGGACCTTAACAGTGCCGCCCAGACATCTTTGCACTCGCAATCAATACACTCGAATATACTCAAGTCCTGCGTCACATTGAAGTCCAGTATTGCGTTTTTTAACGCCGAATCGCATGAGCCACAATTATGAGGTCCGCGGATATGCCCCGCACCCACGGGGTCCGACATCACCACGACCTCTTGGTTTTTTTTTATCTTTTTTATCGCTTCCACCGCGCTCCAGAGCCACGGAGTCCGATAATACTTTTTCCGCCATAAATCTTCCAGCACGGTATATTTTTGCACATTACAAAGATTCAATGAGATTGTGGTACTATATTGCGAAACAAGCTCTGCTGATTTTATAACGTCTTCTATTGCCCGTTTCTCGGATACAAAAGGCGGTTTTAGCAGAAGATACGTTTTTACTGTGGCACCGCATTCAGTCACGATCTTTGCAGCCGTTTTGTAATCATCAAACGAGAATCCTTTTTTTATGTAATTCAACCTGATGAAATCATCTGCTGTTTCTAACCCGATAGCGAGTTCCAGGTGTTCGACACTGTTCAAATCCGTTAGTTTATCTACAGTTACAAATTCCGGTCTCGACTCGACAATTAACTTCTTTATCGCGGTCCTCTTTCTCAGCATCCGCGCTATCTCTCGTCTTGTATCGCCCGATATTTCGCGTTCGTCAAGGAAGCTGCCGGAAGTGAAGATCTTTAGTATAAACTCTTCGTCCAGGGGGCTGTTTCGTAACGAATGTTCCATTTGAGCCAGGATGTCCGCCTGGGATACATCTGCCGATTCCTGCCAGAAGCCGCACATCGTGCAGTTACGCCAATAACAGCCTTTGGTCCGCAAAATGACCGTCAGACACTTTACTGCCTTTCGTTCTTCTTTGAAGTAATCATAACCAAGCCATGCCGCAACAGGCGTTTTAGTTTTTTGTAATCTCATGGTTTTGTAGTATGTTAGTTAGTTTGAAAGATGTTTATTAATTAAGGGAACTCACAAATAATAATTTACCAGAACTGTATCATTTTCCAAGGATTTTTAGGACACAGATTAACGCTGATTAACACAGATTTAAAGTAGTGTAGTTTTTAAATTTTGATTCAACCCGTAAAAACTTAATAATCAGGACCGTAGCGTCTGTGTAAATCTGTGAAATCTGTGTCTATGATATTTATCAAAATGGGTAAACTATTTACTGGGAGTTCCCTAAGTGTAAAAATGTGGAGTGCATACTATGTGCCCTCGTAGACCGGTTATCACGTATTTTATGCTTCAAAGAAGAACTTGAAAGTAAGTGCAAAAAGGAATTGGGTGCAAAGATGCAAAATCGAGATAACAGGCGATTAGTGAAAGTAGGAGAAATAGAGGTTTTACTTGAGGATGCAGTGCGCGACCTAAGGGGCAAGGAGATAGAAGACCTCGCGGAGGATATACTACGTGAGATGGGCGAGCGGCGGTTGAAACTGTGGCAGCCAAAGTTGAACATATATGCGCATGCCGCGGACATTGCAGAATGGGATAGCGTGCTTTTGAATCGGTATTATCCGCGATACACGAACATAAAGGATGTTTGTGACGACTGCACGCAGGGACCTTGTGCTATTGACCCACCCGGGAGTAAAACCGGCTTGTGTGGTCTGGATTTGGGTGAAGCGTATCAAGCGAAGCTAAGTTTGCAAGAGGCGTGTAAAGGGCTATCCCAGCAATTAACAGTTGCAAGGGCTTTATTTAACTTTTCGCTACCCACGTTTGGTGCGACGAAAGCGATAGATATTGGGCGCTCTATCACGTATCCCACCATGAACACATCTATGCTGACGGGTTTTTATACAAAGAACCTGGGTGATATCGGCCGAGCGTTGTCTTATGCCGAATCACAGTTGTCCGAGTTGCTTCTCGCGGCTTATTCCGGTAACGAAAGCGTACTAGAATTTGAGGAGAAGGCGCTACATGCGGGCTCACTTACGTTCCTCGCAATGGAACTTTCAGAAAGCATAAAGATGTGCTGCTTTGAGTTCCTCAACGCCGGTAAACATCCCGGCACAGAATATCCCGAGTTCCCCGCGGTTGAGACCCGAGTCGGCATGGGTACTGTGGATACAAATAAACCGGTAGTAGTTTTCATGGGCAATATTTTCCTGCCCGCGTGGTTCGCAGTTGAACATGTGAAGCGGGAAACTTTAGAAGATGCGATAGAGATTTGTGGCGTGGGTGCGGTAGGGCATGACATACCACGGTTTTATAAACGCGGGAAAGTTATCACGTCAGGTGTAAAGGCAAGAAAGGTGATACGAGCGGGCATTCCAGATGTCGTGGTGGTAAATGAGCTGTGTACAGGTTTTGACGTTCTGGCAGAAGCGAAGCGGGTGGATACGAAAGTGATAGCATCAGGATATACCACAATGGACTCGTTAGAAGACCGTTCAGACGATTCTGTGGCGGACGTGCTCACGGCTATAATAGATGAGGACCTGCCCGGTGTGCGGATTTCAAGCCCCGAGAAAGCAGGCGAACTCGCAGTTAAATTAGCAAAAGTGTTGAAAGAGCGTGGCAAAAGGCAAGATAGCTATCTGCTGTCAGAAGAGGCGCTAAAACGGAATGCTTCACAATGTAACTCCTGCGACTCTTGCGTAGGAGCGTGTCCTGGCGGATTGGAATTAAGCAACGCGATAGCCGCCGCAAAAACTAATCTTGAACCGCTCGCGGATATTTACGAAGAGTGTATGTTCTGTGGTAAGTGCGAAAGAGCATGTCCGGAAGGGATTCGCATACTTGATTTGACCATAAGCGCGGCATCAATGCTTGGCAGATTGAAG
>DAOUUS010000129.1 GCA_030668065.1 Candidatus Methanophagales archaeon | reverse complement strand
TGGATTTATTCAATTGCCGCGCAATTTGTACTCCTTATAATCGTTGCAATTCCTATAACTCCAGGCAGCAGCGGCGTAGCCGAAGTTAGTATCACATATCTATATCATACCATGGTAGATGCGTCAATATTAGGCGTTTTCACTGTTGTATGGCGATTAAGCACGTATTATGTGAATTTGATTGTAGGCGGTATTACAAGCGTAAAAATACTCCGTGAGAGGTCTTGATTTCGCTGTCCTGTGTCGTCACAACTCAATTCTTAATTGAGATTGATGTGTTGGAAATCAAATGCAGGAAGAGAAAGGGAAAAGGATTTTTGTATTTGTATAGCCGCGGGGTAAGAAACCACGAGATTACACGAGATTAACACAAGATTTTTGGGTTAGCAGAGAGGGTATAAAGAGCCAATAGAGTCCTTAAGCCGGACCCATAGTATTGCTTTCTCGTGGAAATCTGTGTAATCTGGTGGTTCGCTAAACAATTACGGATTTTTTTATGCTTCTAAAAGCAGCAGAGTTCACACCCGTTCCAACCAGGCCATATATCGCTCTTCTCTCGCGTTCACGACATCAAAGAATTTACTTTGTATCGCACCTGTCACTTCGCCCCTCTTGCCTGCACCTATTATTACTGAGTCTATCTCTCGTATCGGCGACACTTCTGCCGCGGTGCCCGTGAAAAAGACTTCATCGGCAGCCAATAACTCCTCCTTCTTTATCGGCTTTTCTACTACTTCATACCCCAAATCACGTGCGAGCACGATTACGGAAGCTCGGGTGATACCGGGCAGAATAGAAGATTCAACCGCAGGTGTGTATAGAGTTGCGTTTTTTACTGCAAATATATTCTCGCCCGGGCCTTCCGCAACGTTTCCGTTATTGTCAAGCAATATCGCTTCGTCAACACCCCGGTCCTTTGCTTCATGCACTGCTAACATCGAATTTAGGTAGTGTCCCGTAGCTTTTGCCGTGACGGGCAATGTTTTGGGGTCTATTCTACGCCATGATGAGAATATGCACCGTATCCCGTTCTCCAACGCATCATCACCAAGGTACGTGCCCCAGCGCCATACGGCAACTGCACAATCCACAGGACAGCCCGTAGGGTTCACACCTAAGTGATGGAAGCCATAGAACGCGATTGGTCGTATGTAGCACGCATCAAGTCCGTTTATACGAACCGTCTCTTTTATCACTACCGTCAGCTCTTCCTTCGAATAGGGGATCTCCATCTTGTACAACTCCGCGGACCGATACATCCGATCTACATGTTCCTGAAGCCTGAATATAAATGAGCCTTTATCCGTGGCATAGCATCTTATCCCCTCGAATACGCCAGACCCATAATGCAATCCATGCGAGAGAACATGCACCGTAGCGTCTTTCCAATCTATAAACTTACCATTATACCATATTTTTCCCGATTCCGGCAGTTTCTCCACCATTTTTATCGCCTCTGAATGCCGTGTCTTAATACACTCTATCCATTCATATTTAAAGTAGTTTATGCTATTTCTGTATTTAGGGAACTCCCAGTAAATAGATTACCCATTTTGATAATTATCATAGACACAGATTTCACAGATTTACACAGACGGTACTGTCCTGTTTATTAAGCTTTTACGGGTTGAATCCAATAAAAAAAATCAATACACTACTTTAAATCTGTGTTAATCCGCGTTAATCTGTGTCCTTAAAATCATTGAAAAATAAAAGTCATACTACGAAATGAGCGACCCGGAAAGGATAAAAAAGGACCTCGCACTTTTTGAGACGAGCATAATAGAACTGAGTACGGTCTCGCTCGATGAGAAGGAAGAAGAGGTGGTAGCGCTTGCTAAGGGCTATTTTGAGGATACGAAGTATTATCTGGATAAGGGCGATTACTTCACTGCCTTTGGCTGTATAAACTATGGTCATGGGCTATTAGATGCGATAAGACGCACTAAAGAAGAATAGGTGACTTGTCTCTCCCTCTACCGTTTTCCCGCGTGAAATGAGACCGCTATTGCAAACCAGATAATAAACGGCACGGCTACACCTACAATCCCTATTGAAACATAAACCATCTCCGCAAACTTGGAATGGTCGAGATACATAGGAAAACGTACCAATATATCTATAACATGCAGCAGAAATAGAATCGGGATACCGATTGCAAGCATTTCCAGTCGTTTCCTCAGTATCAGATTCGGTGTTGCGACTGCCAATGCGACCAGCGGCACTAAGTTAAAATTCACAAGATAAGCATTTCCCAAGTTAAGAGCAGCAATTTGCAGTTTCGTATAGCCCATAAGAAGTATGACCGGTTTTGAAAACGCAAAGACCACGCTTTGATAAAAAGCGCCGGCACAATAAAACCATACAATCATGAGCGCCGCTGCGACAACCAGAAACTTGAGTAAGAAGGCTAACAATTGGTTGTTACTTAAACTTAAGATGTCGCACTTCCCGTCAGACCCCGGTGCCACATCCGCTTTCGCTTCCTTTCGCATCTTCCCCTTACTCTTTGCCATCTGCCACCACCACCTTCAGCCATATCAGAAAGAGCACTACCACGAATATGATAAAAGACGCCTGCCACAGATACACGTGCATAAATTCAAACATCTCGGGATTGTACATGCCAACAAGAGCCAATACGGAAATGCGAAGGATGTTTATCGCATAGAGGCAGGGCACACCGAAGAGGATACCTAGGCCTTTCTGCTTTCGTGTCGCGGGATATGCTAATACACAGGAGCAATAAACAATGGACGAGAAAACAGCGGTGCACTCGTCTATTATCTCCATTGAGAAGCCATTGATTGATAGCACGGCACCCGTCACCACCACGTCCATCCCCCCCAAAGTGAAAATAGCACCTAAAATCAACGCGGTGACATTCCTAAGGTGGACCATTACCCCCAGGCCACTAATAGTTATGGCATAATACACCAAATAAAAGATGAAACAAAAAGCTAAGAAAAGAGCTACGTACTTTATTGCTTCCGCGTTATCTTTTGCTTTTTCCAATACCACGGTAAAAAAATCAGTTTTGACAGGTGTTTTACTGGTATCGCTATGTGACCTCTTTTTGCTCTGCGTTCTTCCCCCTTTTCCCTTTGCTCGCGTAGTCATAAACAAAAAAAAGAGGGTGAATTGAAAAAGGTTAGCAAATTCTAATTATTCCGTTTTACTTTCCGCGTGAGAATAAAAGGGGGGAAAAAATAAATTATAAGACACCGATTAACACTGATTAACGCAGATGAAAAATTATAAATGGCGTGAGATAACCGAGAAGATAATTGGTGCTGCCTACAAAGTGCATAACACACTTGGTTCTGGTTTTTTGGAAAAGGTATACCAAAATTCGCTCGTCATTGAGCTTCAAACGCTTGGGGTTAGCGTAGAGGTAGAAAAGCCAATGACGGTCTATTATCATGATGAAGTCGTAGGTATTTATGTTGCCGATATTATCGTTGATGGAAAAGTCCTTCTCGAAATTAAAGCCGTAAAGGGATTATCTGAAATTCATGAGGTTCAACTCGTGAATTATCTCAAAGCAACCGGTATCGAGGTAGGTCTTCTGATTAACTTTGGTATGTCTGTAAGTATAAAACGCCGTATAATGGATAAAAATAAATCTGTGCAATCTGTGTGAATCCGTGTCTTAAATAGAAGGCAGTTAGACTTTATATACGATAAAATAGAAAAAAGGAAGACGGTCTCATCTCCGTCTTCCAAATATACCTCTTATTGCTACCAGACTCAGCAGCCCAATCAAAACCGCGATACCCACGGGCATAATCACGGGTAGTGGTGCCGGCTCTCGGATCTTTGTTATTACTGACGGTTTAACAGGCTCGGTCTCATCAGTAGTCAAGATAGCTGTGTTGCGTATGACAGTTCCGCCAGCCACAGAGGCATCTATCTTTACTTTAAAAGTTGCATCTCCGCTCGCTCCTGGTACCAACGTGCCTATATCCCATATCAGCATGTTATTCCCGGGATAATATGTTCCCGCGTCCTCATCCTTTGCATCGGTTAGACTAACGCCGTTTAAGGTCATGCTTTCTAATATGTAAGTGGTGTTCGTCGGTATCGTATCGTCTATCGTAGTGTTCGTGAGCGTTCCCGTCCCGACATTCTTGTAGTGTATCAGGTAATTGAGCATATCATTTGGATATGCAAAGCTCTTATCCACCGTCTTATACGCAAATAGCTCAAAATTGTCCGGCACTAAAACCAGCGTGGACGCAGATGCGCTTTTCGGGTCTGTTTCTTTGGTAGTTAGCGTAGCAGTGTTGGTTATTATCGTCCCATTCACGAGGTTGTTGTGAACCGTTACATCAAACGATTGCGTTTGCGATTCTCCGATCTTTAAGGTACCTATGTTCCAGATGATTTCGCCACCTTCTACTGTTCCGCCATTCGATATGGTTCCAGGAACTAAAGTGGTAGTCGAGGGAATCGGATCCCGTAAAACGACTTCTGTAAGGTCCACGTTATCTGCGTTACTATAAGATATTGTATAGCTTAGCACGTCACTACAGTTGCATATTGCTTTACTGACGTTCTTAGTGATGTTTGTTTGTGGATTCGTTAAAACCAGCGTGGACGCAGATGCGCTTTTCGGTCCTGTTTCTTTGGTAGTTAGCGTAGCGGTATTGTTTATTATCGTACCATTCACGAGGTTGCTGTGAACCGTTACATTAAACGATTGCGTTTGCGATTCTCCGATCAATAAGGTACCTATGTTCCAGACGACTTCGCCACCTTCTATTGTTCCGCCATCCGATATGGTTCCCCGAACTACAGTGGTCTCTGGGGGAATCGGATCCCGTAAAACGACTTCTGTAAGGTCAACGTTATCTGCGTTACTATACGTAATTGTATAGCTTAACACGTCACTACAGTTGCATATTGCTTTACTGACGTTCTTAGTGATGTCGGAAATTGGCCATAATTCCCTTCGTATCTTCTCTTTTATTGCTTTCGGGAACTCCTCCCAGACTGTTGCTTCCATGTAAAACCCGGAATGATTAGCTGGTGTAAGTGAATAATTCAACTTAACCAAGAAATCACGGTTATATGGCTGCGCGGGTGGGTTTATTTCCTCCTTAACATCAACACCGAGAACGTTCACTTCGTCAAAATAGCCTTTAAAAATCGCATCATCCCTCGC
>DAOUUS010000127.1 GCA_030668065.1 Candidatus Methanophagales archaeon | reverse complement strand
GTTATATCCCTAAATATCGTTAATTTTGAGATGCTTCCATCAATATTCCTCACCGGCGTCTCAATGAGGTCGTAAATCCTGTTCAGCCTTCGAGAGTGCCATTCCCAGCGTACTGTCTTCCCCTCCAGCACTTCTGAAAGTTTGCACATTGGACAGGGTTCTGTTCTACCATGAAACACTTCATAGCAAATATCTCCGACGTGATCACCAAACACATCCCGTAACACCTTGTTCATGAATTCTACTCGATAGTCCTCAAAAACTGCGTACACGCCATCCACCATACTTTCAAATATCAAATTCAGGTTGTCCCGCTCTTCTTTTACCCGCTTCTCCAACTCTACTTCTAATGTTACATCTCTGCTCACACGGACTGTGCCAATAGGTATACCGTTCTTATCCTTCAACAATGCCGCGGACATGCTAACATAAATGGTCTTACCATCTTTTCTCACCACGGTGGTCCGATAGTTTTTAATCACGCCTTTCTTCTGCACTTGCTCCATAATCCTGTCCGCTTCTGTGGGATCCGCGAAAAAATTCCTGTTTGGCGTTCCTATTACCTCTTCTGCACAATAGCCCATGACACCCTCCCCACCTTTGTTCCAGTCCAGCACGGTCCCTTTCATGTCCACGACCGTGATCGTGTCCGCAGAACTTTCTATTATGTTATTCAGATAATCTCGCGTTTCTATCAGTTCCTTATCCGTACGCTTCATCTCGGTGATGTCTTTTGAAAGCACCGTTACCGCCATAACTATACCCGTTTCTTGGTTCTTAACCGGACTTAAGGTCTTAATGAAATAGTGCCCCTTGCTATCTTCATATTCGTGCTGAACCGATGTGCCGGTATCAAAAACGTGTTTTACCTTCTCGGCAAACCGTTTCGCATCATCATCCGAATGAAAAGCACGGTATGGCCGTCCTACATAATGGCCGCTTGACATGCCCAAACGAGATATATGTTTCTCGTTCATGAACAGATACAGGCAATTCCGGTCCACGAGATATACCGAATCTTCTGTGGACTCTACAAGAGAACGGTACTTCTCTTCGTTTTTCCTCAACGCCGCTTCTGCTTTTCTTTTGTCTTCCAGCAGTTGATAAGCATCAGAAGTCCTTTTCACCGTGGATAGCAACTCCGCCATGTTCAGTGGTTTCTCGATGTAACAGCAAGCACCGGCTTTTAACGCTTCTATTGCCGTTTCCTTGGATGCAAACGCGGTGATTATGATGGGCGAGGTATCAGCGTCAATCTCTTTTAGTCCTTTCACTACCTCTAAGCCCGTGATGTCCGGAAGCCTCAAGTCAACCAGACAAATAGGGAACTTTTCGCTCTTTGCGAGCGCTAAACCATTTCTGCCCGTTCCCGCGGTCTTTACCCTGTAACCTTCATCAGAAAGAATATCACTTAGCGTCTCACGCATCTCCGCGCCATCTTCCACTATGAGTATGGACGTGTGTTCCATATACGATCACCTCATTTTTTACCGTTTCTCGATCACGAGATTTTTTTGCTCGTTCTATTAAAGAGTCAGTCTTGATTAAACTCCACATTCCAGGTTCCTGTTATTTCCGCCAACGCTTCTTTTTTAACAAGAACCGGGTTTAGTGGTAGCTTCACTGTGAATGAGGTGCCCTTACCTATCTCGCTCTCCACGTCTATTGTACCACTATGAGCTTTTACGTATTTCCGGCATAGCGAAAGTCCAAGACCAATACCACGCGCTTTCGTAGTAAAGAACGGCTCGAATGCTTTCTGTATAAGCTCTTTTTGTATCCCTTCGCCTGTATCTGCAATACGCACTTCTATAAACCCCTCGTCTTTATACTCCTCAGTCACTATTTCCAGGGAACCACCTTTCGGCATTGCCGACACGGCATTCGAGATTAAATTGGAGCACACACGTTGAATTTGGTAGTAGTCGCAACGAATCAGTGGCAGGGTCTCTTCAAGCTCGGTTTTTACCGATATGTTCGGTGCTATATTAAAAGAGTAAAGCACTTCTTCTATCATCTGATTTACATTGCACTCTTTAAAGTCCGGCACGTCAACACGAGCAAAATCCAGCAAGTCCAAGATTAGGCTATTGGCATGTTTTACTTCCTTTTCTAATATCACTAAGTGCTTCCTTACCTTTTCTTGTGCAATATCCTTTAATTTGTTAGCGATGAAATAAACGGAGTTGTTTATAACGCCCAAAGGCTGTCTTAGCTCGTGTGCCATACCCGCTGAGAATTGCCCTATTGTCGCGAGACGTTCAGACCGTGCAAGTTTCTCTTCCATTGCCTTTCGTTCTGTCAGGTCTCTCACGTCGCAGATTACCTCTGTTACATTACCTTCTCTGTCCATAAGTGGGCAATACATCACATCAAAATACTTCTTCACGTCTCCCGATAAGGGTACCATTCGCTCCACACGCACACAAACTCCGTTCTTGAATACATCGTTGATCAGGCAATCCCGGCATCTCTCTTTCCGCCCAAAAAACAGTTCATAACACTTTTTATCTATGACTTCTGCTCTGTCCACATCAAACGTCTTCAGATGAGGTCGGTTTACTTCTGTTATAGTCAAATCACGGTCAAAAATGTAAACCGTTTCACCAATGGTGCCGAGTATCTGTTGCGATCTATCCCGTTCGGTTGTTACCTCTTCTTCGGCCTTTGCTCGTTTCTCGCTAACAAATCCGATGACATAAGCCACAACTATAAACATAACCGCTCTTTGTGTGCATTCGAGAAAGGTCAAGGCATCAAATCCCAGAAAGAAAGAAACTGAGAGGATGTGAAGTGCACCGAGGAATATTGCAGTGTAAACCGCCTTTCTGTAATACCAGAGCCCAGCCAGAATAAGCGGGATATAGAAAAAATGTGTATATACTGTCTCTTTACCCACAATGTAGGTGGCAAAACCATCTAGAAGGATACAGGCCAATATTGCAGCATTCAGTGCAATAATTTTTTGCTTCTCAAGCTTTGCATTCCGCCTGTTAGCCAACATTTATAGTTTCGTTGCTTTTTCGATCGCATCGAGCATCCTTCTCACGGTAAACGGTTTCTCTATGAAATCAACCACCTGTTTTGAAGCAAGCAACCCCCCTTCCTCTGCTTCCTGCGAATGTACCGCAGTCAGGAATATAATTTTTACTTGCGACAAGCTACTTTCTTCCGCTATCCTCGCCAATATTTCCTTTGAGGTCAAGCCCGGCATCATTATATCTAGGAGGAGAACATCGGGTGTCTCTTCCTTTAAACACTCCAGGCACTCATATCCATCTTTTGCCTTGATAGTCCTGTAATTGTTCGATTCCAAGATTTGTGCAACCGAGAGCAGAACATCCGGTTCGTCATCCACCACCATAACTGTTTTTGTTTCAGTCATTGTTCCTATCTCTTTCTTCTGGCTCTGCAATAGCAACTAACTGGAGCGGCCCTTTTTTACCTATTATTAGAGAAGCAGACAATCGCGTTTTGTATTCCGAGCCATCTTTTTTCGCGGCTAATAAAACCCCTTCCCAGCTACCAGTTCCATACACGATCTTCACAACATCTTCAGACCCGTTTTCCCAGAATTCTGAATATGAATGCCCCAAAACATCTTTCTCTTCCGTATATCCCAATAGCTCCAGGAATGCGGGATTCACATAGGTCATTTTACCTTCTCTATTGGTCATGAAGATAGGATGAGACAAGATTTCGATGACGCTCGCTTTTAGTCGCCACTCCTCTTCCGCTTTAATCTTGGCGATACCGCCGGCAATCACTTCTGATATGCCCTCAAGTAAACTTCTATCCTCATCCGCAATCGCTCGTTGCGACCCTGATAGGATAAGAAGCGCACCGTGAATATCCCCTTTGGTCCTCAGAGGGATTGCATATACATTCTGGAGCTTATATCCCTGGGCTAAGCGGTAAGCGGCTTGTGCGATGGTACTCTCCTTCTCTTTATTAACGGAACAATCGAATAAGAAGACTTCCCGGTTGTGGATTGTTTCCATTGCGATTGTCCTTTTCCAGTCATCAACTTCGCTAGTTTCGTCCTCTGAAGGGTAACCTATCTGAGCATAACTGGAAAGCATGTCTGCATCCGGGTCATAAATCAGTATATCGCCCATCTCAAAATTGATAACATCGCGCAGGTCCTTGAGTATCGCGGAACACAAATGGTCAATGGTATATGACCTGTTAATCGCTTCTCCAAGCAGTCGGTATAGTTCAGAGAGAGTTCTTATCCGCGTTTCATTCCGTACAGTTTCCGTGACATTGCGGATGATTGCAATGATAGAGAAGGAGCCGTCTGGATTTTCCACCCGCCTCGCTTTTATGTCCAAATTTCTTCCTTTTTTATCTGCTACATGACTCTCAACTTCTTCCTCTTTACCATCAATGAGCGCCGAAATTCCTGTGGGGTCCTGAGAATAGCCGAAGAAAGCGCTATAATACTTTTGCCCGAGACAATCATCATAAAGCGAGGACAAATACCGGTTCATGAAGAGGATATTGTAATCGAAATCGAGAATCAGAACGCCTTCAGGCATATCCGAGAGTATGCGAGAGAAGATCTTCTCGGTGTATGTCTTCTCTTCTTCTTTTAAGCGGAATATGTGCTGCAGGGGTGCCTTACTCACGAACCATACCTTCGCCCGCCCTATTTGTTTGTAAGAGAGACGTCCATCAGCACGCAAGTGATTCAAGTATTTGGACATCGTATGCCGTTCCAGTGGCACAACCTCCGAGATCTCGTCTATGGTTGCACCGATATCGCCGATGGCCTGAATAGCCCCTATTATTTTGTTAAATATCTCTTCTTCTGATTTCATCGGTGTTGTATGAAAGGAATACATAGTATAAAAAGATTCCGGTCTGGTTGCCGTTGGTGGTAACGGATATGATTATTCGACTGCGAAAAAGCGGCCAAAAAATCCGAATTACCATTTTAAAATAAACTACACAGGATACAACTCGAATTTGTACACATGTCCACTCATCAACACAAATGCGGTAGCATAACTTTATATATGGTTTGTTTCATACATAAACACATTGCCCAACAAAAAGGGCAAGCTATAGGTAAAGGGAAAAGATACATTTTGTCCAACAAAAGAAATCGAAAAGCTTTTAAGTGATTGCATATCATGACTATTCAATAAAGCATCTGAAATTGCCTCGCAAAGGGGACTATGAAAAATGACAATAGAGTTAAGGCCTAAACCTGAGGGTTCCGACCCAAT
>DAOUUS010000025.1 GCA_030668065.1 Candidatus Methanophagales archaeon | reverse complement strand
CGAGAGAGGGTACTTCGGGTTAAATGTAATCGCAGGACCTTCAAGGATAGAAGCAAAAGCAGCAGGATACAGGACTAATAGCACACAGTATGACATATCCGAGGAGTCGTGGGTTGATGTGAAAATGACACCCGAGAATTCCATCGTGGAAGGCTATATCGAGAACACTACCGGAGTCCCTATTCCGGATGCGTCCATACGAGTCAGCAGCAAGGGCTACACTAATTATACAAGAACTAACGAATTCGGTTACTACACATTAAAGACCATAGCAGGCCATATAAAAATGGACGTAAGCAAAGAGGATTATTTCTCGAATAGCACGGAATTCAATCTTTCTTATGGCGAGACTGCGACTGTTTACCTGACGATTGATGAGATACCGCCGCCACCACCAAAAGCCACGATTTATGGGTTTGTGTCTTGTAATGGCACGCGCCTACCGGCAGTAAGAGTAGAGGTAAGTGACCACGCGGGCTACGAGAAGGCGGCGCTTACGGATAGCAAAGGCTACTTTGAGTTAGAGACCGTACCCGGTCATCTCTGGCTGGATGTGCTTCCCAGCGTTTATATGGCTACCACTATGGAATTCGACATAAGAAGCGGTCAACGGGTATATTTAGACGTGGAAGTGGATGCGTTTTCTGAGAGTACTTATCAGATAGATTATCCGTCAGGAACGCCAATCACGAAAGGGCAGTATGGGGGGATATATCAGGACGTTGTTTCCAGAGAAGGCCTTGCCAGCTTGTCGTTCAAGGTTAGCGACTCGCAGAAGTCGAATAGAAGCGAAGGCTGCCTTTACAAGCAGATAATGGTGAACGACCTGGTGATCTGGGAAGATGACGTGGCAGGCGATGAAAGCTGGCAAAAGGTAGAGATACCGCTTACGCTGGACAACGGCACGAACCGATTGACGCTGCGGGTATACGCGAAGTCGGATTCAAAAAATATGCCTGTAACGGTATGGTGGGATGACGTACAGATAGAGCAATTCGAGACGATTCTAAAGCAAACTGCCACTTCGTTCTATGTCCTTGATGCCGATGGCGGTGTGGATTCATATCCAACTGAGTTATATCTCGGTGAGCCGGCTGAGGTCTTTGTGGGGATAGAGAACCAGGAGCATGAACCCGTAACTTACATTTTACAGGTGAAACTGGGTGGTGAATTGCTCAAAACAGAAACGGTGATACTTGAAGATGGCTATACCATGGAACAACCAATATCCTTCACGTCTACTCTGATAGGACCACTGCTAAAGCTAGAGTTCCTTTTATTCAAAAATACCGTGACGGAGAAGCCGTATAAAGAATTCGTCCTATGGGTATCTTCCGAAATAGACTATAACAATTTAGCTGTGCTTAGCGACTATGTGGTGTTCCCGCTACCAGAAATAGAAAACGGCGACATGGAATCTTTTGGCGGATGGACGACCGAAAATGCAACCAACTTTACCGTGTTTCTAACAGATTCCGCTTACGTTTCGCCTGTTCATTCTTATGCGACCAGCTATCAGTCCACGACCGCAGCACCACTCGATAGTTATGCCTGCATTTGCCAGAACATAACGACAGCAAAATATCCCGCCGTCGTTGTTTTATCGTTCAATGTAAGGGATTCATGTACCGAGAATAAGGCAGATGCCTTTATAAAACTGGTCCGTTTGGACGACAGAGTAATATGGACGGAGGACGTAGCAGGAGATGATGGCTGGCGGCATATTAAAGTTCCGGTCACTCTGAATGCAGCAACGACAAAACTGATGTTGGGTCTATATACAAAAGCTGAAGGTGCGGCGGATTTCCCTGTTGACGTCTGGTGGGATGATGTAGTGATAGAACCGATAACAAAGGCACCTGAGAAGGCTACTTCTTCATTCTATGTGCTGGATGCAAACGGGACAGAGGAGAACTACCCAACAAAACTACACCTTGGCGAACCTGCTGAGGTCCTCGTGGGGATACAGAACGACAAGCATACTGAGATGAACTATATCCTGCAGATAAAACTGGATGACCGCCTGCTTAGAACAGAGAGCAGATGGCTTAAGCGCTGGGACAGTGGTGAGTGGGTGATTCCGTTCGTGCCGGACCATGTGGGCGAGAACCAAAAGCTCGGGTTCTTGCTATATGAAGAGTTTGTAAAAGGAGAACCATATAAGCGTTTCTATCTCTGGGCCTCCACGGATGTGAACTTCGACAATTTAGAGCCGTTATTGAGCTACGAGATTTCTCCGCTCCCAAAGATAAAAGGCGGCGACAGGGACAGCCTATCTGCGTGGACGGTTACGCACACGGGCGGTTTTAGAGGCGGTTCTAGCACAGAAGAATATGTTTCACCGTTATACTCATGCCGTGTTGAGCAGTACGACGATACCGATAAGGATGATTACATGGAACTGTCGCAGCAGTTTTATGCACAGGATTCCGGAGTTGTGGTTATGTCGTTTAATGTACGTGATTCGTATACGGATGATGTACGTAATGCGTATCCGGAGACTGCAACGGATGCGAAGAATATAAGCAAGCAGGTGCTGATCAATGACGAGGTAATCTGGGACGAGGACCTATTGGGTAAGAATGAAGGGTATGAGGGCTGGGTAGTGGAGAAATATGTAGCGGGGGCAGATACGTGGGATATAAAGAAGCCCCGGGTGAAATCCGGCTGGAAACTCGTGGATATTCCGGTGTATCTGACAGAAGGGAACAACGAGTTGATGCTGAGAGTGTATGCGAACGAGGACGTGAATAAGCTTCCAAAAACTGTGAATGTTTATTGGGATGATGTGGCGATCAAATCGCTGTCCCAACTGGTGGAGACGGGTGACACGGTGCGGATGAAGTGGTATTCAGGAAGTGCCGATTATTACCGGTGAAGACGAGTGACACGGCGCGGATGAATCGGTAGGGATGGTCAGTTGGGCCCAACTATTCGTTATTTCATGATTTCCGGTGTGAAAAAGAACACATGAATAAACGTTCAATACGTAAATAAGTGCATAAAAAGCAGCTACAACGTAGCACCACAGGTCATACGCACAAATGCGTCAATATAGCGGTTCAAAACTGCATCATCATCGCAACTACCGAACCAATCATAATCAACGCCATTAATAGGCCCATTGCGGTTCTTTGCCATCTCGTTGTATCTTTCTCTTTCCCCTTCTTCTTCACCATTTTTCTCGTGTTCACCACTGTAATCTTTATTGTACTACCTTTTATTCTTTGCGGTCAAAAATTCCGCAACTCTTCCCGTGCTATCACCAGTCTCTGTATCTCAGACGTTCCCACTGCGATACTGAGTATCCGTGCATCCCGCAAATACCGCTCGGCGGGACATTTCTTCGTACAGCCATAACCGCCATGTATCTGCATCGCATTTGCCGCCGCGCGGAACGCAACTTCCGAGGCATAAAGCTTAGCCATTGACGCCTCCTTAGTGAACCTCGTGCCGCTATCCGCAAGATACGCCGCTTTATAAGTAAGCAACCTTGCCGCTTCTATTTCCACCGCCATATCCGCGAGCATGAACTGAACTGCCTGGAAATTAGCGATCGGCTGCGCGAACTGCTTCCGTTCTTTTGCATACAGCTTTGAAACATCCAAACAAGCCTGAGCAATGCCGACACCGATACAGCTTGTCGCTATTCTATCCCTATCCAGAGTAGCCATGCCTATCTTGAACCCGTCACCCTCAGCACCAAGCAAGTTCTCCTTTGGCACTCTACAATCACGGAACTCCAATCCACCAACAATGCAACCTCGCATACCCACCATATCCTGTATATCAGTAAACGAGAACCCCTTTGTTCGCTTCTCTACGATAAAAGCACTCATCCCTTTCCGCTTCTTGTCCTTGTCCGTGTATGCAAACACTATATAGATGTCCGCAACGGCGGTGTTCGTGATAAACGCCTTTTTCCCGGTAAGCACGTATTCATCGCCTTCTCGCACCGCGACAGTCTCTATAGAAAGCGGGTCTGAACCGGCAGAAGGTTCTGTTAAGGCGAAAGCACCTAGTTTATCGCCCGTACACAAAGGTTTGAGGTATCTCTCCTTTTGCGCTTCGGAACCCGCATACAGTATAGGGAACATGGTAATAAGCCCTGCGGAACTCAAAAACCCAATGCTCGCACTTACCCTTGCTAGTTCCTCTAACATCACGATATAGCTCATCAGAGTCGCACCTGCACCGCCATATTCTCGCGGGAACGGAATCCCAAAAAGTTCGAGTTCCGCCATCCTTCTCGCTATGTCAGAAGGGAACTTCCCTTTACGGTCTATCTCGGCTGCTCTCGGCAATACCTCCGTCTCGGCAAACTGCCTCGCTACGCTCTGAAACTCCCTGTCACGTTCGTTTAACTCTAATTCCATCTTTTCACCACAACCCCTACAATATAGAAAACTTTTATTAATCGTGTTTGTTTAAAAGAGAAGTGGAAATAAAAAGTTTAGCTAAGAGGGGGTAAGAAAAACGACAAAGCCTTCGGTTAATATCGGAATGGTAGGGCACGTGGATCATGGTAAGACGACCTTAGTGAATGCTTTGTCTGGTGAATGGGCGGACAGGCACAGCGAGGAGATAAGACGTGGCATATCTATCCGGCTGGGTTACGCAGATGCCACATTCAGGAAATGCCCGGTTTGTAAAGAGCCGGATTGTTATACGGTGGACGAGCTATGCACGCATTGCGGGTCAAAGACCGAAGAGTTACGAACTGTTTCTTTTGTTGATTCGCCTGGCCACGAAGCGTTAATGGCGACAATGTTAAGTGGCGCTGCAATAATGGACGGTGCGGTTCTGCTTATTGCGGCTACGGAACCATGCCCACAGCCACAGACGAAGGAGCACTTGATGGCTCTGGACATAGTTGGGATAGCGAATACGGTAATTGCACAGAACAAAGTAGATCTCGTATCGCGCGAGGAAGCAATAGCGCATTATGCACAGATAAAGGAATTTGTTAAAGGCACGATTGCCGAGAACTCACCTATTATCCCGATCTCAGCGCAGCAATCCGCGAATATGGACATGTTGATACAGAGCATAGAGCAAACAATACCCACACCCTCTCACACTTCTGATGAAACTCCACAAATGTATATCGCACGCTCTTTTGATGTGAATAAGCCCGGAACGCCGATAGAAGATATAAAAGGTGGCGTAATCGGTGGTTCATTGCTCTTAGGCACGTTACGTGTGGGCGATATGTTAGAGATAAAACCAGGTCGAATGGTGACTTCGGGGGGTAAGGAAAATTGGATACCGATAGAGACTGAGGTAACTTCTATAATGGCTGGTGGTGAGAATCAAAACGAGGTAACGCCCGGTGGACTAATAGGTGTGGGCACAAAGTTGGACCCGAGCATGACTATTGAAGACTCACTCGTGGGGCAGTGTGTGGGTCTGGTTGGCTCTTTGCCACCGACCCGGACTGAACTTTCTATCCAATTTCACTTACTTAAACGTGTTGTTGGTGTGGCAAAGGAGATGGAGATAACGGCGATAAAAGTGAGTGAAAGTTTAATGCTAAGTGTGGGTACATCAATCACGATGGGCGAGGTAAAAAGAGTGACGAAGGACACGATAAATGTAAAACTAAGCCGACCCGTATGTGCAAAAGAAGGCACTCGTGTCGCAATAGGCAGGAAAATAAGCGCAAGATGGCACTTGATAGGTGCTGGCTCAATACTATAAGGATTATCCGGGATTACATTTTAATTCCTTAAAGAGGGATAATCAAGGAAATAATGATGAATTCTTCGATCTTCCGTAAGTTCCGGGTGAAAAGAAAGTGCCATTATGTTCGCTTGTTTAGCAGCCACTATATGCCCCTTTAGCGTGGCTAACACTTCTACCGAATCAGCGGCATGAGTTATAATTGGCGCTCGAATGAACACAGCCGGAAAAACATCGTCAAAAATACTCAGCTTTAGCAACGCCTCAAAAGATTCCTTCTGCCTGCCAAATGCGTTCCGCTTCACTCTTACGTCCATTAAGCCGAGCAATGGCTGGCCGGTCTTTACGACTTCGGGATCTCCTTCTTTCGCGAGTAATACCAGACCTGCACATGTGCCCATTATTTTTTTACCCTCGTTCGAGGCTGCTTTTAGCTCGGCAATGATGCCTTCTCGGTCCATTAACCTACCAATGGTTGTGCTCTCTCCGCCCGGTATGACTATGGCATCACAGGACTCAACTAGTCCTCTATGCTTTATCTTCACTACCACGCCTTTTTCTTCGCGCTCTGCTAACGTTTTCTCCAATGCCCTGACGTGCTCTTCCACATTCCCCTGTATCGCAATTACGCCTATCTTCATCGCAGTCAACCATTCCCTTTATCTGAATACCATTGTGTCGCAACAGTTTAGTCGTGTTTTCACAATCTACAAAAATGCTAAAATATTTACCTTAAGAATATTAAAGAGGATTTAGCGAATAAGTAAATCTTGCGTTGGCATCCTGCCATTCATGGATGAGGCGAATTCAAACCAAAGATGAAGCACTACCAACAAATTAGGAAGAGGTGAAGTAGATGGCGATATGCTATTAAAAGCGATAACACTACGGAATTACCGGAAATATAAGAATGCGGATGTCGAGTTCCCGGATGGCGTTATCGGTATTATCGGATTGAACGGCGTAGGGAAAACGACTTTAGTAGAAGCGATAGGCTGGGTCCTGTTCGGGCATCACGCAGCAAGGACGAAGAAGGAGTTCATAAAACGTGAGGGTACGCCCCAAAATGAAGCATGCCGTGTAGCCCTGGAGTTCGAGCTGGAAGGTGACAGCTATAAAGTAGTAAGAGAAATGGCAGGCAAGAATTTAGTGCCAAAAGCAAGCCTTCTTATTAATGGTAAACTCATAACGAACAACGCGGAGGAGGTAACAGGAGTAATAGAAGATAAAATCGGTATGGATTACCAGTCCTTCTTCACTTCGGTCTTCGCGCGACAGAAAGAGTTGAATGCACTGTCGTCAATGAAAGCAGCGGAACGTAAAAAGCTCATACTGCGTATGCTTGGTATAGAACGGATAGAAAAGAGTGTACAGACGATAAGGACAGATAAAAGAGGCAAAGCGAAGAAGATAGAGGGCATTTTATCAGCAACCGTGGATAAAGAAGGTAACACGAAGCTAGAAGTGCTTAACACCGAATACGAAGAACAGAGTAAGACGAAAGAGGTGCTTTTGCCTGTTATAACGGATATGGAAGCTTCGAAGACGGTGAAAGAGAAAGAAACAGAAACCGCCAGGCACGAGCTGGAGACCACGACACGGAAATACGATATTTACGTGGACTTGAGCACTAAGTTAGGCGAGCGAAGACGCGACTTAGAGAATACGAGGAAGAGGCGTGAAGAGAAAGAAAGAGAGCTTACGGATTTGCGTGCTAAGAATAATAGGCTTGTTGCGATAGAGAGCAAAGAAGAACAGTATTTCGCGTCACGGGCTAAAAAAGATGAGCTGGTGGCGATACGTGAGAGCTATCGGCGTAAAAAAGAGCTGGTGACGAGAAAGGAGAGTATAACCGCGGAGATACGGGACCGAGAAGAAGTGCTAGAAGGGTTGAAAGCGGAAATATTGGATTTCGCAGGTCTCGAAGCTGCGATTGAATCGCAAGTGCAGCAAAAGGAAGAGCTGGAGGTTATACGTACTAAATATCAGCAAAAGGAAGAGCTACAGAGAAGAAAACAGAGGACGGTACAGGAAATAGGTGTAAGAGAAGAGAACGAAAAGAGTTTGTGTGCCGAGCGAAAAGAGTTTGAAGGTCTCGAGGAACGGTTGGATGAGGTGCGGGGTAGGATAGAAGCGTTAAGAAAGCAAAAGGAGCACTTGCATTCGTCACTCGGCGCGCTCAAATCTACGGCGTTACAAACGAAAAAGGAGATAATGGAGCGCATAGCGAAAAAGAAGCAGATAGTGGAGTTAGGTCCTGATGGCGAATGCCCGATGTGCGAACGGCAATTGGAAACGCATTACGAGGGGTTGATAATGAAGTTACGTGATGAGATAGCAGCCAAGAAGGAGAGATATCATTCGGGTGTTAGCGAATACAAAACTAAGAAAGACGAACTGGCGTCTAAGGAGAAGGAAGAGAGTTCAGCCATAATTGAGGACAAGGACATGGAGAAACGGCTAACGAAGAAGCGTGCGCTGGACGTGAAGATAGAGACGGAAGAAAAAGAATTGCGAGACAGGAAAGCAGAGTTAAAGGCGTTATTAGCAGATTTGAAAGTTTTTGAAGGTATTGAATTTGACGAGAACGTATATAAAACTGTTATTTCAACGCTAAACGAGCTTGAGAAACGACTTATGCAGCGGAAAGAGTTAGAGTTGAAAATAGAGCAAGAAGAGCGTGAGTTGAATCGCTGGAATAAAGAGTTGGAATCGGTAATAACCGATTTGGCGCCTATTATAAATGTAGAGTTTGATGAGAACGCATACAAAGACGTTGTTTCTGTATTAAAACGGCTTGAAATGGTATATCGTGAGATAGTCGGGTTACGCGCGGAAATAGCGAGGACGGCAGAGGTTAAGATTGACATGCAGCGGTTAAGCGACTTGGAGCGCAAAGTTGTAGAGGGTATAACTGCGTTGCAACGGCAGATAGGCGATTTAGCGTTTGATAAGATGGCGTATGTGGCGCAGAAGGCCGGATATGAACGTAAGCGAGAGGAATTGAGCCAGATGAAGCTGAAGCTTTTGGAAAAACGAAACGA
This sequence comes from Candidatus Methanophagales archaeon, assembly GCA_030668065.1. Classification (GTDB taxonomy): domain Archaea; phylum Halobacteriota; class Syntropharchaeia; order Alkanophagales; family Methanospirareceae; genus QENJ01. Next base: position 3,065 of record DAOUUS010000025.1, on the reverse strand, counting down.
ATTCGAGAACGTATGCAAGGATATAGAACGTGTGCTAGCGGAGATAGCGGAGCAGAAACGGTTAATAGCCGAGAAAGAGGCTGAAGAGACGGCGATTATGTATCTAAATTTGCTTGAGAAGATAATGAACGACTTCAAGGTTTATATGGTGGGTATGATTCGGCCGATGCTTTCTGATTCTGCATCGGATATGCTGAGGATGTTAACGGATGGTAAATACAGTAAGCTTGAGCTGGATGAGAATTATGATGTGTTTATTTACGATGAAGGGACGCCGTACGAAATAAACCGTTTTTCGGGTGGTGAGGAGGACTTAGCGAATCTGTGTTTGAGGTTGGCGATTTCTGCGGTTGTCACGGAAAGAAGCGCGATTCAAACGAATTTTATTATTCTGGATGAGATTTTCGGGTCGCAGGATGCGCTTCGGAAGCGGAATATAATTACGGCGTTGAATGAGCTGTCGAAGAAGTTCCGGCAGATATTTTTGATTACGCATATCGAGGAGGTGAAGGATTATATGGAGTACGTGTTGAGGGTGACGGAAGATGAGGAAGGGGTGAGTTGGGTTCGGATGGAGGGGTAGGATATTTAACCTGATATAAGATATTTTAAACGGTAAGCGTAATGGCAGAAAAAGTAATTATCGAGGCTGATGCGAAAGAGGTAGCCGATAAAATCGTGTTAGCAGCGAGAGCTGCTAATAACGAAGAAGATCTCAGGATTAATACAGAGCATATCATAAAAAATGTCCTTGACCGGCTTGGTATAGCGAACTATGTGCATTATGAATTCAGAACAGGCAAAGGCACGTTAGTTGAAGGCAGGATTGATGCTTTTTATGGGCGGGTAGTAATAGAATACGAGAAGCCCAGCACTTTTGAACAGCCTGCTGGCTTTAAACATGCAAAGGAGCAGGTGATAGGTTATATTGAACAATTAACACCGTCTGTTGAGGATTATTAAAAATATTTTGGTGTCGTTTTAGATGGTTACCAGATCGGGTTTGTTAGATTTAGGAAGAGTTGGGTGTCCGAAGGTCCGTATCCTGTAAATGGGCACACGATACTTACGTTTCTTGAGGCGCTCAGGGGATTAAGGAGGAAAGCGCTCAGAGTCGAATCCTTGAATAATGACCTCGGAGCAGGAAGTCCGATAGCTAAGACAATCGTAAACGTCTTTTATGAAGCACTGAACAGAAATAAGGGGCATAATAATAATAAGGTGGAAGTGCTATTTGACGATTGGGAGCGTGTATTTGGGCATGTTTGTGGCTACTCACCGGATAAAATAAAAGGATTGGAAAAAGCTTATGGTCTAAGTGCAGATGAAATGGATTATGAAAGGCTTCTTTTCGCTGTCCACACTTATTATGCGCTTGTGATGAAGTTACTGGCGGCGGAAGTTGCGGTTTCTTCGGGTGACAGTTATCTTCAGTCATATTTGAAGAAATTTGAAGAGGCATATTACCAAGGGCATGAAGAGCTTAAGAATACGCTGCGAGACGTTGAAGATGGCGACATATTCTCAAGTGCGATAGGAATAAAGAACTTTTTAGAGGGCGACTATTTCGGCTGGTATCTGGACGTGTGGGATGAGCAAATAGGAGAAGCAGTGAGTAAACTTGCGAAAACACTTTCTGAATATGAACCTGCGACACTGGAGCACGAACCGGAAGAGGTAAAGGATTTGCTAAAGCGACTGTATCAATATCTCGTTCCAAAGAAGATAAGGCACGATTTAGGCGAGTATTACACGCCTGATTGGCTCGCAGAACTCGTTATTTCTGAAGTTGGGTACGATGGCAATGTAAAAAAAAAAGAGTTCTTGACCCTGCCTGTGGCAGTGGTACTTTTCTTGTATTAGCGATAAAGCGGGCAAGACAATATGCACTTGACCATTTTATTGATGAAACAGAAGCTTTAGAAGGGATATTGAAGAACATCGTGGGCTACGACCTGAACCCTTTAGCGGTGCTGGCAGCGAGAACAAATTATCTCATCGCTCGGGGTAAGTTGATAAAATATAAGAGCGGAGACATAGAAATACCGGTTTATTTTGCGGATTCCATTCTCGCGGAAAGGAAGCCTACGGTCTTCGGTAGTTACGCATACAGCTTGAAAACAGAAGCTGGAGAGTTTCAAATACCGATAGGTGTGGTTAAGGGCTGCTGTCGAAAGTACTTGCGGTTGTGGATGATTGTGGTGAGGACGCCTGGATTTTCTGAGGACGAATTTGAAGAAAGAGTGAAGAAGGAAGTTTCAAGGTTCGGGGCAAAATTAAACGAGAACGAGATTTATGTCTTGAATGGACTTTTTCGTAAACTCGCAGAACTGGAGGAAGAAGGCAAGAACAGGATATGGACTCGTATTCTAAAAAATTCTTTTGCTCCTTTGCTCCAGGATAAGTTCGACTTCGTGGCAGGGAATCCGCCGTGGGTGAATTGGGAGAACTTGCCTGAGAATTACAGAGATGGAACAAAAGAGATGTGGAAAGATTACAGACTCTTCACTTTGAGTGGTATGGCAGCTCGACTTGGAGGTGGTAAAAAGGACATCTCCATTCTTTTCTCTTACAGATGCCTGGATAGGTATTTGAAGGACGGTGGTAATTTTGGATTCTTGATTACACAAACAGTATTCAAGACGAAAGGAGCGGGTGAGGGTTTTAGACAATTTAAAATAAGAGAGCAAAAAGAGGGAAAGATAAAAGAAAAGCCATTGAAGGTGGTGAAGGTACATGACCTCGTGGAGATAAATCCTTTTGAGGGTGCAAGCAACAGAACATCGGCAATTTTCGTAAAAAAGAAAGGAGAGACAAAATATCCTGTAAGGTATGTGCTGTGGAGAAAGAAGAAGAACGAGAGAATAGACCTGAAGGACAGTTTAGAGGAGGTATCAAAGAGGACCAGCAGAATAGAACTCCAAGCTTATCCATCAGATGAAAAGAACAAGCTGTCCCCGTGGCTAACACTACCGGGAAAAGCTTTTGATACGGTTAATAAGGTAAAAGGCAAATGTTATTATCGTGGCTATGAAGGGATTAATAGTGGAGGAGCAAATGCGGTT
>DAOUUS010000048.1 GCA_030668065.1 Candidatus Methanophagales archaeon | reverse complement strand
CTATCTGTGACCTCTGCGACTATCAGTTTTGATTTTTTCTTGTGCTTTTTCACTTAACACCCCTAAGTCAACAACCCCACCAAAAACCGCACATAATCTTTTAAATCTTGTATCATGACGTTTTCATCCGCACCATGAGCATTACTATCCATGAAACTGCCAACACCGAAAGCGCAAACCGGCTGCTTCGTCTTCTGAACGGCATAAGCGACATCCAAACCACCCTGCACACCGATTAACGTTTTAGCAACGCCAAAAGCGTCAGATGCCGCGTCCTGTACCTTTATTACCCATTCGTTGTGCTGCTCAGTGAACATAGGCGGGTATCCGGGTTTGCAAAACAGCTCTAAGTCTATCCCGTGCTTCGTTTTTATGGCTTCTACCGCAGCCTCGAACTCTTTCAACACCGTTTCCACGTCTTCTTCCGGGATATATCTACGATCACCCCGTAACGTGCAACTCGGTGGTATAATATTCTCCTTTACACCCGCGTTTATCATCGTAACGTTAAAAACAGGTTTTATGTGTTCCTGACCACTTATATCAGTCATATGCGGACTACACGGTGCTTTTGATTCCCTACGCTCTACCGTCTCTTTCAAGCTTTCTAACTCGTGCATCACGGTTTTCGCAGCTTCTATCGCGTTAACGCCCATAAACGGGATAGAGCTATGGCATGATTTGCCCTGTACTTTTATCTCCCAATTCAAAACGCCGTTCGTGGCTATCGCAATTCCTTCGTTATCGCCGTCCATACAGAGGCAATAGTCGCCTCGGAGCAGTCCGGCATCTGCGAAGTAGCACAACCCTGAATAAGGCCCGATTTCCTCATCTGTGGTCAACGCAACTGTGAGATTATACTTGCTCGCCCAATTCTGCTCGTGCATTACGCTTAAAGCAGTCAAAAGCGAAGCAACGCTACCTTTCGAGTCCGCGACACCACGTCCATATACTCTATCGTTTTTTATTACCGTCTCAAACGGCGGTGCACTCCAGCCTTCGCCTGCCGGTACAACATCCAGATGCGTGTATATCACCACGCTTTCCGCGGCACCCGTATCTTTAGTAGCAAGCAGGTTCGCTCTTTCTCCTATCAACTCATCGTTCTTTTGTTTTGTTGCATAAACATCCTCGGGCATCTCTATCCGTTCGCACTGGAATCCGAAACCCTTGAGCACGGGAAATAGCCAATCTACTATCTTGCCATAGTTCTCACCCGGCGGCACGAACGTGGGTATCCCGACTAATTCCGTAAGCCAACCGATAAGTTCTTTCTCTTTTTGCTCTACTGATTTTGCCAATGCCGCTCTTTTTCGCTCTTCCATAAAAACACCACTAAGTTTCCTATCACAAGTTAAAGATTTATGTTTCTTTTTGTTAGACCGGCTGGTAAAAATACGGCATCAAAACACAAATGTCACTTTAAAAAATGTTGTAGCATATTGTAAAATTATTTACTACGTAATCAAATTCGGTACTGATTAGAAACGACCGGAACTCATAAATACAGCCAATTACAATTAGTATTGTGACGCTTTTAGGTAAACAGCAAAGCGTTAAGATAAAAATGAAGAAAGAAGAGCTGGTACATCTACATTTGTTGTTGGCACCGTTGAAGAAGTATTGTGAACTAGAGGGTGTGGACTGTGATTTCGAGAGGTACAACGCATTGGCGATTACTCCGTTTCAGGTACATAGGAGCAAAAATGACCACAAGCAAGCGGTCTTAATCCTCGGAAACGAACTTGTAGCGTTAGCGGCAAGGAACAATTTCCGGGTGAGCAAATAGCAAAAAGATACCACAAGGTGACGATAGGCAGACGCACACAGTCGGTTTCTACTGCGCTTTACCGTAGAGAAACAAAGCGTTACTAAAGGAATTTGCCTTTGGTGTGGTTTGAGTGCTGCTATAAAACGAAAACCATGAAAAAACAAAAAAGGAGATGATAAAATGGGTAAAACAAAAAAACTAAGGTATGCGAACAGGATTTTAAGTATGTTTGTTGTTGTCTTTGTAGTCTCGGCAGTCGCTATGATTGGAACCGCAGCCGCATGTCACTATGACTGGGGCGATGCACCGGATCCTTATCCCACGCAGGGGACTGAGGGTGCCAATCATGGTGATGGCAACTACGGCAGGGGATATTACTTGGGCTATAAATGGGACCATGAGAACGATGGTCAACCAGACTCCGAGGCCACCGGCGATGACAACAGCAGCATTGATGACGAGGATGGTGTTAGCTTTGGACCATTAACGGCTGGCAATCAGGCCACGGTGCAGGTGACTGTAATCGCGCCTTTGTCCAAAACGGGCTATTTGAATGCGTGGATAGACTTTAACGCAGACGACGACTGGGAAGACACAGGCGAGCAGATTTTCACAGACGTGCCGTTGACACCAGAACACAACGAACTGACGTTTGATGTGCCGCAAGGGGCAACTACTGGCACGACCTTCGCACGTTTCCGCTTCTGCAGCCAATTGAACAAGTGTAAATCCTACAGAGGAAATGCTCCTGATGGCGAAGTTGAAGACTACCAGGTGAATATCGAAAACACAGAAATACCCGAATTCTCGACAATTGCAATACCAGTTGCAGGAATACTGGGGCTAATGTTCTTCTTCAACAACCGCAAACGCAGAAGAGACTAAAAAAACGCATGGGATTGGATTTTCCCAATCCTTTTTTATTTTTCCCACCTGAGACCAGAAGAATTAGCTTGAGCACTCGACAATTTCATAAACACGGTCGAATCTGCCATAGCTCATAGTCCTGCACCCCAAAGCTATACAACTACAACCTTTTATTAGAATTAAATACGAGATATAAGTACATGCGCGAAAAATTTAGCTGTGTTGTAGTTGACTGGAACTATGCCTATGACCTTTGCCGCGATATAACCGAGAAGATAAATGCAACGGGATTCAAGCCGGAAGTGATAGTAGGTGTAGCAAGAGGCGGCTGGTATTTAGCACGTGTACTCTGCGACTTATTCTTACTCAAAGATTTACTGAGCTTGAAGATGGAGCACTGGGGCGTAACAGCCACGATTACCGGTGCCGCGGAACTGAAATACGGGTTTGATGATGCGGCAATAGCGAAACTGCAATCGAAACGAGTGCTGATTGCGGATGACGTAACCGATACCGGAGACAGCATAAAATTTGTTGTTGAGTATGTGCAATCCTTGGGTGCGGGTGAGGTAAAGACAGCGGTTTTGCAGCATAAAACTTCTTCCACGTTCGTGCCCGATTACTACGGCGAGCTTATAAAAAACTGGAAGTGGGTGATATATCCCTGGAGCATCCATGAGGACGTAATGGATCTACTGGAAAAGGTGATTGCAAACACTAATGGTATGGAGCTGGCGGAAATAATAACAGCTATGAAAGATGAGTTTGACCTATACATACCGTATCATCTTCTAAAAGAGGTATTGTCGAATATGGAGTTCCACGGCAAGATAAAACGCAAAGAAGAAGGCGGAAACGTGGTTTGGATGCTGCACTAAACACTGTACAAATAAGTCCGCATCTATCCGCCAAGATAAAGTGTCTTCACTTCGTCATTCGTAAGTAAACTTTTCGCTTCGCCTTCAAACCTGTTCTTACCCATTTCCAGCACGTAACCGCGGTGACTCACGGCTAACGCCATCCGCGCGTTTTGTTCCACGATTATAAGCGAAGTCCCAAGTTCATTGATGTCCACGATTTTTTTGAATACCAACTCACGGAGTTTAGGCGAGAGCCCACTGGACGGTTCGTCAAGCAACAAGAGCGTGGGCATCAGTATTAGTGCCCTACCGATTGCCACCATCTTCTGCTCGCCACCGCTCATAGTGCCTACCTTCTGCTCGCGTTTAGCCTTCAACTCCGGGAATATAGTCAAGACCTCTTCAAGCCCTGCCTCAAATCTATCCCGCTGGATAAAAGTACCCATCTCGAGGTTCTCCCACACAGTAAGCGAAGTAAACACGTTTTGCTCCTGCGGTACATAGCCTATCCCTTTCTTTAATCCGAATAAAACGTTATCAATAGACCTTTTGGTTTTCGTATTTTTTATTGTATGTGATGTATATTAGTTCTTGACTAAAACTAAAAGAATCTTTTTAAAGAAAGGTTTTTGTTATAAAACGTAGTACAAAAAGGAGTTGAAGATGACAAAAGAAGAAGAGATAACGCTGGGGTTTGTCGTGTCCGAGTTTCACCGGGACATTACGTATCAGATGGAGATACTGGGAAAAGAGCACGCGGAGTTCCTCGGTGCAAAAGTTTCTCGTACTTTATACACACCGGGTACCTTTGACATGCCTTTAGCTGTGAAGGAGATGCTAAACGATGAAGAAGTAGATGCCGTAGTTACCCTGGGTTGTGTAATAGAAGGAGCAACGAAGCATGACGAAATAATCGCGGCACAGCTCACGCGGAAGATAATGGACCTTTCCCTGGATTATAAAAAACCGGTGGCTTTGGGCGTATCCGGACCCGGGATGACGCGGTTAGAAGCGCAAGAGCGTATAGATTATGCAAAACGTGCTGTGGAAGCAGCAGTAAAGATGGTTAAGCTGATGAAGGACTTCAAATAAGCGGTTGTTGTATGGCAGATTTCCGGGGTCGAATCCCCCCCCCCTGCGATCTTTTAGTTGTGGTAAATGCTGAACCACCGCAAGTATTCGTTGATTCTATTTAAATACCGTTTTTGGTATTGTGATGTCCTTGGAGAATCGTATTGCATAATTATCGGACATACCGGAAATGAAATCAGCCAATATCTGCGTTTTGTCTGTGCCTACCGCGATGTAAAAGTCTTTATACGCACTTAAAAACTCGCCGAAGTCGCGATATGACCGAATAAAGTTATTTGTATATGACTCGATCTTAAATTCGTGTTTATCTAATAAATCCGATAACGATTCGTAAAGATTATGAATTATTACCCCTACATAGTATTTATAATTGTTTACCTTTTCTGCTTCATAGATGCTTCTCTTTGAGAATTCATTAAACTTCGTTATGAATTCGTAACCTTCATCTGACACGCCTACTTTTTCGGTACTATCGGTGGTATCTATAATATCATATATTATCCTATTTAAAAGAGCTCGATTGAATTGGTTTTCGGCATCAGAAGCTGCAATTCCGAGATAGGTCAACGTATCGTCCGGTATTTCCGTGGCTTTTACTACTTTCAGCTCAAGTGCATCTTCCATGTCTCTGCCTAAAGACGATATTTTATCTGCTACTCTAACAATACAGCCCTCATACGAAGCGGGATGTTTATCTAATTCCTGTATCTCTTCTAACTTCTTAACTTCCCAGACAGGTTCAATAAACTGTTTAACCTCTAAATCTTCACCACAATGGCTAACTATTCCATCTCGTACACCAAAGGTCAATTTTAAGCCATCGCCTCGTTCTGACACATAATCTACCGCGCGAAGGCTATTAATCTCGTGATGAAAACCGTGCATTACCGTGGATTCTTTTTTTACTAGCTCGTCTAATATCTCTTCGCCCGCATGCCCAAATGGTGCATGTCCTACGTCATGCCCCAATGCAATTGCCTGTACCATCTCTAGATCTAATTCCCAGCCCTTACCGATTAAGCCTTTAGAAATCGTGGTTGAGTTAGTGAATACATGAAATGCGTGTTCGATTCTGGTACAAATATGGTCGTTATCCGGCGCAAAAAAGACCTGTGTCTTTCTTTTCAATCGCCTGAACGGTAAGGAATGTATTATCGCTGTTTGGTCACGGAAGAATGTACCACGCACATCTTCTGCTTTTGGTTTAAACCGCTTCTTATAGACTTCATCCGGAAGCACATTTCGCTTCATAATATTTTTCCCTTGTAGCAACGCCTTCATTGCGCCACACAATCTAAACAAAGAAGTACTTTTGAACAGAATTTTAATTCCTGCTGCATAAGCCCGAACAGGCTATAAGGTTTAAGGCGCAAAAAGCTGACTTATCTTATCCACATTCTGCGTCTTCGCAAATATGGTCACGAGGTCATGTAGTTCGAATATCGTATCGCCCATTGGCAGTATTATATCACCATTTCGCTCTATTGCAACTACTATCCCCAGCTTTATACGTAACTTCGACAGCTTCTTACCCACGGTTCTGGATTTATCCGTGACTATCACCTCAAATATCTCCGCCTTTCCGCCACTTACCGTAAGGAAATCTTTTATCTTCGGTCGTTTCACCGAAAAATACAGATGACTCGCAACGGTCATATCCGGATTTTCAAACAGATAGACGCCCGCCTCCTTGAACATCTCTACATGCTCTTCCTGGTTTACTACCGCAACCGCCTTCTTCGTGCCCAGCCCCTTCGCCGTTAGTGCCATCATCAAATTCGCAGCGTCATCAGAAGTAGTGGCAATAAGCGCGTGCGCTCGGCTCGCTTCTGCTTCTTCCAGGGTTGACTTCTCGGTGGCATCGCCAACTATCGTTAGAGCATCGTATTTTGACGCTACCTCTCGGCATCTCTTCTCGTCCTCGTCTATGACAACCACGTCATTCTTATCTTTCGATGCTATATCAACTAAGTTTTTGCCTATTCCTCCTAACCCTACTATTATCAGATACATTACTCTGTTAAGGTTACTATATCTCCTTTATAAACTTTCCTCTTCCACTACACGCAACCCGGCTAATAACGCTTCTTCTATATTGGCTACTTTTTCACCGCCACCTTGTGCTATCTCAGGTGTGCCACCACCGCCGCCACCAAGCACTTCACACACTCGTTTTACCACCACGGACGCGCTTATACGTGTCTTATGAATAGCAGGAACCGAGGATACGACCGATACATGATTATCCTGTTTGCTCATCAATATCGTTAAGAATTCCGCTTCTGCAAGCTGAGCCGCTATTTTCAACAGCCCTTTCGTATCGGCATCCTGCAAAACTTCGGCAATCACATTCATACCGTTTATAGTTTTTGCACGTCCTTTCAACCACCCCTCACGTAACTCCGCTAGCTCCTCGCGCAACCTTTCGTTATCCTTCTTCAACTGTTTCCACTCGTCAAAGAACCGCTCCACAGTTGCCGGTAACTTTTCTTGCGGTACCCTCAAAACCGCAGCCGATTTAGCTATCAGCTCTTCGCGTGCTTGTATCGCTCTAACCGCGGCTTCTCCCGCGGAATACCACAACCGTTCGATACCATCCTGTATTCGCTCGGTACGCAACAATTTTATCGGTCCAACCTCACCCGTCTTTGAACAGTGCGTCCCCGCACATGCTTGCACGTCCTCACCCGCACCTATTTGCACAATCCTTATCTCTTTACTCGCAGGCACGCCACCCTGATAAAGGCAAAAGCCATATTTCTTCTCCGCCTCGTTTTTTTCTTCTATATGCACGCCTATTACCTCATCACGCATGACCATTTTATTAGCGAGCATTTCTATCTCACTTCTTTCTTCGCGTGATATTCGTTTGAAATGCGTTATATCAATCCGGGACCTATCTTCTCCCTTTTGCGCACCCGCTTGCCATACATGACCACCCAATACAGATCGTGCTGCCCATAGCACGATATGTGTAGCGGAATGATGCCGGGCATGTGCCATCCGCCTCTGGTAATCTATTTTCCCACGCACTAAAGCACCTTTATCAATGCTATTTGCCGCTCCTGCGACCTTATGCAGGATCACACCGTCCACACTCAAGACGTCCTCTACTCTTAGCTCGGTACCGGCAGACCCCGCAAAAGTAGTCAAAACTCCAGTATCTGCGGGTTGCCCGCCACCTTCGGGATAAAATAGCGTTTTGTCCAGCACGATAAAGTCATCAAAAGTATCCAGCACGGTAGCTTCAAATTCGATCTCCGTAGGCTTATCATAATACAATTTCAACGTCTTCGGTAACGTTTTCGTTCGCTCTTTCTGGCTCACCACAACCGGATCTATCTCGCCCTTCTTCTCCTCGGCGTGCATCTTTGCAACTTGCGAATAGAAGTCATCCGGTATATCTACAGCTACGCCATCACCTGACTCGGATGCAATCTCAACTACTACTTCCGGTGGTATGCCATGAGTGTCATATATATTTATCGAGGCATCAAGAGGCATTTTGCCTATTGCTCTATACTCCTTTAGCTTTTGCTTCGCGATCCTTTCGCCTTTTATCAGTGTCTCCTCGTACCGGGTTTTCTCCAATGATAGAATTTCGCTGATTCTATCAACATACTGTTCTAGTTCAGGGAACGAATTCCGCATTAACTTTATATGCGAAATGACGAGTTCTTCAAGAGGCGTATCAATTGTTAATGTTTTCAACATCCTGAAAGATCGCCGTATAACCAGCCTTGCCAGATAGCCCTCCTTCGCGTTTGATGGTACGATACCATCCGCAATCATGAAAGCTAAGCATCTCGTGTGGTCTGCAACAGCATAAACGGACTCTATCGGTTCTATTACTGTTTTAACGAAGTAGGGGGTCATGTTCAACTTCTTCGCTATCTCTTTCTTCTTCATAACACCGGACAATCGCGCTATATCCATTAACTGTTCCCTATGAGTTTCCAGCGGATGCTCACGGCCGGCAAGGGTCAGCAACTCGTGTATCATTTCCGGAAATATCGCATCATACACCGTGGGTGTACCTTTTGATGCCCATACAAATCGTTCTAGGCCGTAGCCCGTGTCCACGATGTAGGTGTCCATCTTCTTGTACCATTGCCCTTCTATGTTCGTCTCACCGCCGTTTTGTGTTAGTTCTAAGTCCATAAAGACGAGTGTCGCGAGTTCCAAGCCGCCGGTGACCACTTCAAGGCACGGTCCTGCGTTTCCGCCGCCCATCCACGGAGCTTCTTTATACGTTACACTGTCCATGTCCACACCCAGTTGCTTCAGATATTCATCGCAGTACCGTACGGTATCGTTCTTCCAGTAAAGCTCTTCCACACCGCGTTTATTGAATGCGTGATGACCCATCATCTCGAATGTT
>DAOUUS010000264.1 GCA_030668065.1 Candidatus Methanophagales archaeon | reverse complement strand
GGTTGCTTGAGCTGAGCCCCGTACTCATTGATAAGGTGAGTCCTGATTGTTTAGAGCATCTGGCAGAACTTTGTTGTCTGGTCAACAAGGACGACAGTTTCATCGCGGCTCGGGTGCTTGATGGTAGCCCCGAACTCGTGGAGCGATTACTCGAATATAGCGATACCGAATTAGTCACGACCGTTTATGCATTTTGCACTCAGGTCGCCCAAGATATTAATTGGCGAACTGCCGTCAGGTTGCTTGGGCGGTGCCCGGAACTCATTGAGCGATTGCTGCGGTATGGCGATAAAGAGTTAGTACTGAATGTCTATGAGCTTTGCAATCAGGTAGCCCGGTATAAATGTCGAACCGCGGTCAGTCTGCTTGAGGCAAGTCCGGACATCATAGGTAGAGCGAGTTATAACGGTTTAGTGCAGGTAGCGTACAAGGCTTCCGAAATAGTAAAGAACGAAGGCGAAGAGAAAGCAACCTCTTTTGTGCGTGGGGAGTCATCCGAATATGCCGAGTTCTTTGAGGCTATCACCGAAGGTCTTGAGCTTAGGAGAGTGAAACCCGTTCTGTTGCATTATCTGAATGCGCTATTGGGCTACAGAATCGAGATTGTGGAAGCGCAGGGTGCGGGAGCCACGACAGACGGCGAGCGGATCTTCCTTCCAATACGATTAAAAGAGTTTGAGGAAGAAGATATGAATTTCGTTTTGTACAAGGTTCTGGCGACACATGAAGAAGCGCATCTGGAATATGGTAGTTTTGATTTCGAGCTGCTACGGGTTCAAGGAGTAGTTACTAAAATAAAGGGAAAGTATGGATGTGCACAATGACACGCGGTCATCATATCTTGGTGCCTGGAACGTTCTTCTTGGTTCTTTGCTTACTGAACTTATCACAAATTATAAATATGTCGGTTACGCGAACATTACCCCCGGCTCCTTCGAATTCACGTAATTTCTGTGTTCCGCACCTAGTACCTTCTTTATTGCCACATCAAATTCTTCCATGCCTATCGCGTTCTTGTTCTCCTTTACCGCCAACATCCCGGCTTCGGTTGCTATTGCTTTTATGTCCGCACCGGAGGTACTTTCAGTAAGTGCAGCTAAAATGTCTAAATCCACGTTCTTCTTCAGTTTCATCTTAGATGTGTGTATCCCGAATATCTCCTTCCTTGCGTCAACATCGGGTAGCGGCGTCTCTATGATACGATCAAACCTACCAGGACGGAGTAATGCCGTGTCGAGAATATCCGGGCGGTTAGTTGCGGCTATTATTCGAACGTTACCCCGTGGATTGAACCCATCTATCTCGGCTAACAGTTGCAGCATCGTCCGTTGTACTTCTCGCTCACCGGAAGTACCGTCCTCTACACGCCGAGCCGCAATTGCATCTAATTCGTCAATAAAAAGTATAGACGGCGCTTTCTCTTTTGCCAGCAAAAATAACTCTCGTACTATCCTCGCACCCTCACCGATGTATTTCTGCACTAATTCTGAACCAACAATTCGTATAAACGTGGCAGATGTACGCTTCGCAACTGCCTTCGCAAGTAACGTCTTTCCCGTGCCCGGCAAACCAGTCAAGAGAATACCTTTTGGTGGCTCCACGCCAATGCGCTCAAACCGCTCAGGTGATATTAGTGGCAACTCAACCACTTCCCTTAGCTCCTCTATCTGCTCCGTTAACCCGCCTATCATACTATAATCCACATCCGGGCTCTCTAGTACTTCCATACCATGCACAGAAGGGTCTTTTGCCGTGGGAAGCAGGCTTACAACAGCCAGCGATTGCTGATTCAGTCCGACTTGAGCGCCCGGAATTACCTCGCCTGCGTTTAGGAACTTCGAGTACGTCACAACGAATTTAGGGCCGGTACTGCTCTGTATCACCATCCTTTTATCATCTAATTTGTTTACTACAGTCCCAACGATCATAGGTGGTGTACGTAACTTCTCTAGTTCAGACTTTAGCTTCCTTAAATCACGCTCATATCGGACTCGAATATCCTGATGATCTCGCCATTCACGCTCTATCTTCCCAAGTTTTTCCTTAAGCAGGTTATTCTCGCCTTCTAATAGCTTCATCCGGTCCTGCAAAAATCTGGAATAATCATTACCATATGCCACACTACTACCGCTGCTAGATTTCATCTTACCACCATTATTTACTACTCTACCTCTTATGTATAAAAAGGACGGACACAAAAATGAGTGATTGTGAGATATGTGGTGCGGAGATACGGGGAAAGGCACAAATCATATCAGTAGGCACCTCAAAGCTAAGGGTATGCAGCACGTGTGTACGGCATGGAACGGTTGTGGCAGAGACGAAGAAGAAGGCGAAATTCGTGCAGCCTAGAAATGCGAAGAAGAGATTATATGAACAGATGGATCTTGAGATAGAAGCGGGGCAGGCGCTCAAGGAAGATTACGGAAAGCAAGTAAGAGATGCGCGAGAAAAAGCAGGGCTAAAACAGGAAGAACTCGCAAAAAAGATAAATGAGAAACAATCATTGTTACGGAAGATAGAAAATGATGAGATAAGCCCAAGCGAAGAGGTAATACGTAAAATAAAGC
>DAOUUS010000084.1 GCA_030668065.1 Candidatus Methanophagales archaeon | reverse complement strand
TTGGCTCTAAGATAAAATAAGTATGCCGGATGTGCAAAGGCATTGGCAGATGCGGACGTCTGGTCTGAGTAACGGCTAGAACTTCAGAAAGGCTTCAATCTGTTACGGTAGTATTGTTGAAACAGCAGCTCTGCCTTATTCATTTGTGCGGGATACCGTATTCTGAGCTTTTCTAGTGCTTCCCTTTTAGTCGCTATCGTGAGTCCCATCCTCAAAATCTGCAGGAGTTCTTCCTTAATCTCTGCCTTTTCGCATTTCCATTTCGGAACTTCAAAGGTAACGCAGAAATCGTGCTCGCTAAACTCTCGCCTCAAAATTGGCGCGATAGAGCCCAGAAGAATTCCATCCCCGAAGTCAACGAACGGCGGCACCCCTATCTTAATTTCACGTTCCGGGTCGGTTAATCGAGAATACGACTGCTCGCCATAAGCGTGTAGCTCGAAATAAAAATCCGGTTTGTAGTCATGAATAAGTCGAAGCAATTCCGTGCCTTCTTTGCTCTGGTAGTATTCTTCGGATAAAACAGCTATGTATTTGCTGTTTTCGACTAGGCAAGGAACTATTATCACTTCTCCCGTACATATCTCTTCCGTTGCCAATATCTCAAGAATAGGGGCAGTATATACACTTTCAGTTCCATGTAAGCCACCGACAAAGAGTTTTGTCGGTCCTCCCTTGGGCGCAATTAATCGGTGCAGCTTCATTTCTTTTGGTAAAGCTTTTCTTTCTAAGAAAAGGTTTGTTTGTTACATTAAATCCAGGTCTTTCGTTACTTTGTCTATTTCGTCCGCATTTGCAGGTCCTATTCCTATTGCAGTCACCGTACCCGGCGGGATTTCCGTTAGCCCCGCATCTTCCACGATAGCAACCGGTAAGTCAAACTTCTCAGATTCGTATTTTAAGTTGTATATCTCGTCAAGGGTGTTCACCTTCAGCACAACTTTCTTCTGCCCTTGCTCTTTCCATTCCTTTCTGTCCCGCATCGTAGCAAGGTCGTAGCTTAGTATAGAAGCATGGGCAGCTTGTGCTGCTGCTTTGCCTTTTGATAGCTTCAAATCTGCTCGGAGGACTATGCACTGTTTATATTCTTTTTCCGGTTTGCCGAACATTTTTCGCATTTTGCTACTCTTTTAAAGTTTTTCAATCGTTTACTGGCTTTTTCAAAAACATAACTGCCCACAGCGAGACCTTCTGCTTTCTGATACTAATCCAGTGCACGATCGGTATCGCCTTTTTGGCTCTATCGGAGATGGTGCGTTCTCAGGTCTCTTGACATAAAAATCCTTGAACTCCTCTTCCGTCTTGAGCGGTTCGACAACGAAGTTGTTGTATGCTTCTATAAGATCTCTCGCTTTTGGCATTTTCATTCGCCTCTAATATTAATTAGTATATCCTAGAAAATGTTTAATCACGATTCTTAATCCTTACTTATAGGTACAAGTTTGGAGCATAAGACGGGGCATGCTCTATCCTGGAGAGAATGCAGATTGGGCGAAGCTCTCGGAATGGGTAAATGTTTATTGATGAAGATGCGAAGAGAACACCTACAGCGTTTGATAGAGATGAGGAAACTGTTTGCTGAAAAGAGACTCATATAAATCCCTTTTCCTTCGCGGCTTTTAAAAGTATAACTATAAATGTACCTCGGTAGAATGGAATAAAGATGGACATCCCCAAAAGGTACGACGCTAAGGAAGCAGAAAGGAGATGGCAGATATTCTGGGAGACTGAAGGAATTTACAAGTTCAATCCCGCTGATACTAGCCCTATTTATTCGTTAGACACGCCGCCACCAACGGTTTCCGGTGAAATGCACATAGGGCACGCAATGGCGTATATCCAGGCAGATACAATAATGCGATTTCAGCGGATGCTGGGCAAAAGTATATTCTATCCATTCGGGTTTGACGATAACGGGCTTGCCACTGAGCTTTACGTGGAGAAGAAGACCGGAAGGCTGGCAGAGGAGATGTCCCGGCATGAATTTGTTGAACTCTGTTTGAAGGAGAGCGAACTAGCGGAGAAGCGGCTGCTTGAAGATTGGAAAAGTCTGGGGATAAGCCCTGATTGGGATATGTCTTATCGTACGACTAATGAATGGTGCAGGAAGACCTCGCAACGAAGTTTTATCCAGCTTTACAATAAGGGACGAGCATACAGGAAATATGAACCTACGGTCTGGTGCCCGAAATGCGGTACGGCTATCGCGCAGGTAGAGACAGAAGATAAGCTCCTGCCCTCTACTCTTTACGACATAACGTTCAATGTAGAAGGCGAAGATTTGTTTATTGCTACATCGCGACCTGAACTCTTACCTGCTTGCGTGTCGGTATTCTATCATCCAACAGACGAACGCTACAAACGATATGCGGGTAAGAACGCAAAAGTGCCGCTATTTGGACATGAAGTGCCGATTATGGCAGATGAGAAAGCGGACCCCGAAAGCGGTACAGGAATCGTTATGTGTTGTACTGCCGGAGACAGCACAGATGTAGAATGGTGGAAGACGCACAATTTACCCTGGATTTCCGTTATTGACGAACGGGGTAAAATGAAAGCAGAAGCGGGCAAATATGCGGGGCTGCGTATAAAGAACGCGAGAAAGGCAATAGTGGAAGATTTGGCGGAACAAGGCTTGCTAAATGACAAAGCGGATATTTCCCACACGGTAAATGTGCATGAGCGCTGCGGCACTGCAGTGGAATATATAATGACCAAACAGTGGTTCATAAAATATCTGGACTTGAAGGACTTGTTCCTCGAGGCGGGTGCGAAACTGAACTGGTATCCCCCGTATATGCAGTCGCGCTACGATAATTGGGTGAAGGGCTTGAAGTGGGACTGGTGTATCTCACGGCAAAGATACTATGGGATTTCGTTCCCTGTTTGGTACTGTGAAGATTGTGAATTCGAAGTGATAGCGGGCGAGAAGGATTTACCCGTGGTCCCTTCAGAAGATGCACCGCCAATTGATAAATGTCCAAAATGTGGCTGTGATAGATTCAAACCGGAACTGGATGTGCTGGATACCTGGGCAACCTCGTCTTTAACGCCCCAAATTGCGGCTAAATGGCAAGAGGACGATTCGTTATTCAATAGAATCTATCCGATGTCGCTCAGGAGCAATGGCCATGATATTATCACTTTCTGGCTTTTCAATACCGTGGTAAAAGGGCTGTTACATGAGAACGAAATCCCATGGAAAGATGTCATAATTAACGGGTTCGTGCTCGATCCGAAGCGGGAGAAGATGAGCAAGAGCAAAGGGAACATAATAAAACCACAAGTGAGTATCGAGAGATATTCGGGCGATGCTTTACGGTTTTGGGCGTGTTCAGCCAAGCTTGGAGAAGATTTGCCGTACGAAGATAAAGAGCTAAGACGTGGCGTGAAAATGATAAACAAATTGTGGAATGCCTCGAAATTCACGTTACTTCATCTGGACGGCTATGATTTGAAGTTGGACGAGTTGGAGGTTACCGATAGATGGCTGCTTTCTAAATTGAATAGACTGATAGGGGTATGCACGGACAGTTTCAATGACTATGAATTTTCAAATGTTAAGAAAACATTAGAGAATTTCTTCTGGCATACTTTCTGCGATGTCTATTTGGAGATAGTGAAGGACAGGTTGTACACTCCCGAGCGTGGCGAAGAAGCGAAGAGGAGCGCGCAATATACACTTTATGTTGCATTGCTGGCGATGCTAAAGATGATGGCACCTATAATGCCGCACATCACAGAAGAGATATACCACGTGTATTTCGCGGAGAAAGAGAACTGTAAGAGCATACATATATCAAAATGGCCCGAGCTGGTTGGGAGCATGATTGACGAAACCGTGGAAGAGACGGGCGATAAAGCAGAGGACGTGATTTCGGCGGTGCGCAAATACAAGACGCTAAACAAGAAGGCGCTGAATGCACAGATAAGTAGAGTACTAATAAATTGCGATAAGGAGACGGAAGTGCAGTTAGAAAGTACATGTGCCGATTTGAAAGCTACGTTACATGCGGATGTGATAGAATTTGGTGATGCAGAAGATAATATTATAACAGAGAAATATGAATTTAAGTTGAGGGTAGACTGGTAGTTTTATGTTTTCCTCTTGATTCTACTCAACGCGACAAGAACTAACAAACCCACAAGTGCTATTATCCCTATTGGCATTAGCGTTGGTATTTGTGCGGGTGTAGGTGGCGCCGTAGTCACATACCATATCCATGTCTGCATATCCCTGCCATTTTGATTCGTAGCGATTGCCGAAACATTGTGCTCGCCGACTACTTCAGCATGTAGCGAGTATTTAGTATCCGTTACGCTTCTATTCGTAAACAGAAGCGAATCATTCAGATACCAGCTCACGTTTACCTGTTGATTTACTGTTATGGTGAATGTTTCCCAATTGCCGACGGTATCGTTAACAGGTGAAGCAGGTGTGAAGAAAGTGATGTTTGGAGGTGTTGTTAGTGTGGTAAGCAGTATACTCGTAGTGTTATAAGCTTCACCTCGGACTGCTTTTACAACCACCGTACCGGCTGTTAGACCAGCTGTTAACGTAGAATACGCATTTCCATTCACGTCCGTCATGTCAAATTCAGGATATAAAGAAACACCGCCTGGCTCTGATAATACCTCAAAAGCAATAATAAACCACACGGGACTGGCTACATTTTCCCATTCTGTCACCGTTGCCGTTATGTTGGACGTTGAAGACCCATCTGCCAGTATGTTTGTTGGGTCCGAGGTCACGACTATCTCTGTTACTTCTGGCGGCGCCGGTGGTGGTTGTTGTTGCGCACTTACCTCTGCTGCTAATGGTGCAGACAGGGACAACTCTATCCAGTATGCGCTTCCTCGTTGCAGCGTATCGCCTTTGCCCAGTGTAATCCATTTATCCTCTACGGCATCCCACCCTATGGCTTCTATATCGTCTTCAATTGTAACATCGGTCTTGCCTATACCAACCAGGTTCCATCCTAGTTGTAGGTTTGCCTTGACGGTTGCCCATGTAATACTTTCCACATTTGTTCCTCTCACATCCACTGTTTTCGGTTCAAGACATCTAACGAAGTATCCTTTGCCTTCTTCTAATACCGTTGGCATAATGTATCCTGTTTCCGGCTCATAACCGAATATCTCCACATCACTACCAAAAACAGCATCAGGAGTCACATCGTCTGGAATTACAGGCATTGAAAGGTAGTCCACACCATCCTCCAGATAGATTCTCCACCCGTATTCCATTGGTTCAACGACAGATGCCTCAGCTATACACGGTAGTATAATCACCAAAACAGCAATCGCAACCAAACAACTCAACATTTTCGGTATTACATTCTTCCTCATCTTTTTATACCCTCCACTGATATTTAATCCAATTTAATATATAAAACTCACTTATACATAACCTCTTTCCGTGTTATTACGCTAATACTCTTTCTGATACGTTTGTAAATGTGAGTGCATTCTTTATTATGACTCTTCTCTTACTTGTTCTTCAGATAGCAGGGATACCAAATAGGCATTTTAAGCCGAAGCCTAATACATCTTTTAAAGACCAAATAAAATAGGTATTAATTATGTCAAAAGTAAAAGCGGCGAAGAAGGCACAGAAAGCAAGTAGGAAGGAAGTTGGCGGAGGCGGTGGAAAAGGTGAAGAGCGAGGGCTTATGTCCTCCGCGGGCTTGATGCGATATTACGATGTGGAAGAATCTACGATTCAGTTCTCACCGAGGACGATAGTGGTTATAGGCATAGCCTTAGCTGTCGTGGTATTGGGCTTGGAGATCTATTTTGGTGTGTGGCCACCAGCTTGATAAAGAACAATGCAGCGGCATGGCGTGCGTATGGTGGACATAAGCGAGAAGAACAATGTAGTGCGAGTAGCGGTGGCTTCTGGCAAGCTAAAATTAAAAAGTAGCACGATTGAGCAGATAAAAACAAAAGCTATAAAGAAAGGGGATGTGCTTTCGTGTGCTGAGACCGCGGCGATATTAGCAGTGAAAAAGACGCCTGAGGTGATTCCTTTATGTCATTATATCAGTATTGATGCGGTAACTGTTGATTTCACGTTAGAAGAGGCCGAAATAAAAGCGGTGGTAACTGTGAAGTCAGTTGGTAAGACGGGTGTAGAGATGGATGCGTTGTGTGGTGTGAGTATAGCTTTGCTGACGATATGGGACATGGTGAAACCGGTGGAGAAGGACGATACCGGGAATTATCCACATACCAGGATAGAAGAGATACGGGTGGATAAGAAAGAGAAGCGTGTATAGGTTGTATTCTGGGTTTGTGTAATCGCGTCAAATCGCGTGGTTCTTTATCATCCTTTACTTACTTACGTACCTTTTAATGACGATAATACCAGAGTTGCATCCGAGATACAAATCGTTAATGACACGAGATAAGCTCGTGGATTGTATAGAAGCGGGAATAACTTCTCAGCAGGGCTTGATAGCTCATGGTCGTGGCGAAGCTTTTGATTATTTAATCGGCGAGCGGACCTTAAAATCGGCGAGAAGAGCGACAGAAGTTGCTGCTGCTATGCTATTGACTGCGAATAAGCCGGTGCTTTCTGTAAATGGTAATGTAGCCGCGTTGGTAGCGAAAGATATGATTGAATTGAGCGAATTGCTAAACGCACCGTTAGAGGTGAATATTTTTTATAGGACCGAAGAGCGGGCGAGAAAGATAAAGGCGCTGTTAGAG
>DAOUUS010000314.1 GCA_030668065.1 Candidatus Methanophagales archaeon | reverse complement strand
CCGTGGGTTGTGTACTCACAGACGCATAAATCGGAGATGACCACGAGGTCCTTAAAGACATTTTTTAGCGCTCTAACCGCTCATTGTATCACGCCTTCTTTATTGAACGCTTCACTTCCCGTTTCATCTTTTCGTGCTGGGATGCCGAATAGCAGCACTGACTTTATGCCGAGTGAATGCGCTTCTGAGACTTCTTTCAACGCGCGCTCTATCGAGAACCTGTACTGCCCGGGCATTGATTCAATCGGTGCTTTATCTGCTATGTTCTCATCAATAAACAACGGTAGACTCAGGTCGTCTGTTGAAAGCCGTGTCTCTTGTATCAGTTTTAGCGTTCGTAAACGTCTCATTCTAACTGCGGGATACATTTCGTTCATTAATACTACTACCGTCTCTTGAACAAAAGCTTTACTAAACACAAAAAAAGAAATAGGAACTGCCGGTAAGTTCCGGCAGCCACGCTCCAAAGTACTATTTATAAACTCTCTAGCCCGAAAGATTCCAGCAACATCTCGGTATTTATCTTACCGCATGTAAAGGTTTTGCCACTATTTATCTCGTTTACTGTGACCTCCGCAGGTGCAAACATACCCGCATCTACTTTGTAGAAGTCGAATCCTGCTTCCTTAAACGTCTTGTAGAACGGCTGTCCGTAATCTTTGGATGTATGCGAAGGCACTTTCTTCACGTAGTCCTTCAGCTCTTCCACATTATCATAGTCTATGGTATAAGACATGCGACCACAGTAGATGATACAGTCGTTGGTCGAGCCCATGCACTCCACGTCATTACCCACAATAGGCGAGATTGGTATAATACCATACCCATGTGTTATGCTGTTTATATCAAATCCTATGGACTCGAATTTGTGGATGCCCGTTTCTACCCCCCTTGCGGCTATCTGCACGGAACCGGCGATCGAAGCGGTTGGCGCGACCACGATATACAGGTCTTCCGAGTCCACCTTGCAATCCGCCGCTATCTTCGTGGTCACTTCTTCATCTGGTATCGCACTACTTTCAAGAAATAATACCGCTTCGGGTGTATCATCCTCGTACCCTATCTTCTCATACAGTTCCTTTGGATTTAGGGAAAGAGCCCTTGCAGGTCCTGAACCCATACCAAAGAATTTCTTCACGCTTATACTCCACCCCGCAAATTGCGATGCCATACAGGCGATTATCGGATGGTCGGTGGTAAGCTCTATCGCGGGGCACTATATTTTCCCGAGGTCAAAAGTGCTGAATCGTATGTCCGCAAGGTCGGCCATGCATATCCTCGACACGTATAACCCTGCCTCAAATCCACCTGCTTCTTCCACTCCGGCATCTATTATCGTGGTCCCGTTATCCTGTTCCAAAATGCCTACTTGGAGTTCCTCCGAATTGTCCATCATCTCCTCAAATACGTCTATTCCATACTCATTTACGCTTATCATTACATTCTCTCACCTTCGCTATTACAATACCCTGCCTCTATTTATAATGATATGATTTTTCGTAAAGAGAAAAGCATAAAGACCAAATACTTTATGATGTGCCCGGTCTTATGAGTAATATAGCAATGCCCGAAGCGGTAGTTGCCGGCATAGAACGCACAAATGGGCAT
>DAOUUS010000125.1 GCA_030668065.1 Candidatus Methanophagales archaeon | reverse complement strand
GACATAATACTGGCGATCCTGCTTGTTGTGCTGACTTCTGTTATGGCAGGCAGCCTCGCCATGATTCCCGTGTCCTTAGCTGCGACTTTGCTACTCATAGTATTCATCTTAGCGCTCATCAGAAGGCTGAGCAACTTCATCTCGCCTCTATTCGAGCGTGATGATGAAATACCCGTACTGCTTATTTTTGCACTCATATTCGGATTTTCCGCACTCGCATACCTCATGGGTATTTTGTTGCATTGTCATATCTCGGAAGTGATAGTAGCATTTTTCTTAGGCTCTGCACTCGCGGGAGTCAAGTCATTCAGGAAGCTCTTCGGGACCATCATTTCATTTAAGAACTTATTCCTCACCATCTTCTTCTTTTCTTTTGGTATGATGTTCAAATTCCAATTGGCAACATTGAACTCCGCCGATTTTGTGTTTGCACTCCTAGCACTCATAGTTTTGTCTATCTTAGGAAAGTTCGTCAGTGGTGCAATCATCGGGAAGAGACTGCACGGCTCGTTTGAAACGGGATTGCGAGTCGGGGCATACACGACGCCGAGGGGCGAGTTTTCTGTTGTGCTGATTATGGTTGTAATGGAAATAGGCGTTCTCGAGCTGTTACCTTCGATTGAGTTATTACTTGCGCTTGTCGTTACTTACGTGCTTATTCTTTCGATCGTGGGCTCGTTCTTCGCTAAACACGGCAATCGGATTAGCAAAAGGCTGATTTTGGGCTTTAATAGATTGATGCCTCGTGCACATCGGTGAAAAACATATCTTCAATGATAGCAAAAGAATGAGGATCGGCTAATCTGCCGTATTCAACTCTAAAGATAGCACTTAACGGGTTTAAAGCTGCGCTGTACAATGCTTTATCACAAAGCCGGTGATGACCATCCCGCCCATTGTACGGTCTGTACCCACGTATTTCGCGATAGTTTCCTCGTTTCCGATGCCGTTCTGTAAGCTGATAACCACGGACTCTGCAGGAATATGTGGTTGCAACGCTCTTATTACAGATTCTGTATCAAAAGACTTGGTTGTTATGAGTACCACGTCCGTTTTATCTGTTACGTTCAGTTCGGACTTTGCGTTTAGATTCTTTACCATGTGCGAGCCCCAGATCCCGGAGATTCGGAGTCCGTAGTCTCGTATAGGTTTCATGTACCGTTTTCGTCCGATAAGCGTGACGTCATTGCCAGCAGCGGCTAACATACCGCCAAATGCTGTTCCTAACGCTCCGGCACCCATCACGAGGAAATTCATTTGTAGTTGCTCCGTTTATAACCACAGATTACAGGGATTTACAGATAAACCAACTTTCTGCTCTTAATCTATCAAAATGAATGACTGGCAATCCCTTTGATATACATAGACCTTTAAACTGAAAATCCTTGGTAAGAATCAAGTTATTATCTCTTTCACAAGCTAACAAAATACCGGTATCCGTTATACCAACTTTTTTGAGTTCTTCTCTTGATATTATTTCGTCTTTTTGTACGTACGCTTCCTTAAAATCGGACAACGTTTCAATTATTTTCTCAATAAAATCAGCAAAATCGGTCTTATTAACTCTGGTATTAATTAAATTTGAGACTTCTGCTAATTCATGAGGGGTGACTATAATTTTTCTGAATTTTGATAAGAAACTGGTTAATAGATCAAAATCGCCCTTTGTAAATTCGGCTGTTAATTTGCTTTTACCTATTGAATCGTAATCGTAATATCCTGCCAATAAGAGTACCAACGGACCGGTATCAACTATTATCCCTTTTCCGAAATAGGACTGGATATTCTTTTCTCTAATTGACATCGGTTCATTCTACAATTCTCATCTTCATAGAAATAACTTCTCCTGTTTCTGCGTCTACTTTTATCTTTTTATAATCTTTAGCTGTGCCCAAATAACTCCTGGGATGTCCTAACGTAATCAACCAATATTTCTCATCGCTACTTAATTCAATTTCTTCTATGCTAATATCCAGTCTATTCATATTGCTCAGTTCAGCTAAATATTTTGCGGCAACTCCCGCTGCTTCTTTTGCGGTTAACCGTCTCTTCTCTTCTTCAGACATTTTATATTCACCGATTAATCATAAGGTGTCCTTATATGTAAAACGCTTTTCTGTTCTGCGAAGCTTTTTTGATAACTTTTTTTCTAAAAACTTTTTGGCATTATTCACTCACGTGTTTTATTATATGCGCGAGTTCAGGCATGATTATCTCAGCCACTGCTAATCTAACGGCATTCGGTGAACCGGGCAAACAAAATACCGCTTTATTTTGTATCACACCCGCGATTGCACGGCTCAATACTGCTGCGGTGCCTATGTCCTCGTAGCTTTTCTGTCGGAACAGTTCGCCAAAACCAGGCATCTCCTTTTCCAGCAGTTTTGATATGACTTCTATTGTGATGTCGTTCTTTGTCATGCCGGTGCCGCCGGTGGTGATCACGAACTCGGCTTCGGTGCCCAACGCTTTTGTTATTCCGTCCCGGATTTTAGTTTCATCGTCCGGCAGCACATCGTAAAAAACGACTTCATGACCGTTTTTCGTCACGAGTTCTTGCGCTATTTCGCCGGATAGGTCGCCGAGCTCCTTAGCACCTTCCTGTTTCGTCCAATACTTAGAGGTGCTTATCGTGAGTACGGCGCATTTGTAATGCTTTCTTAGTCCTTCTTTATGTTTTGCGGTGCTCGACATATTTTCGTCCTATTTTAGATAACAGAATCATCAAGCTAATAAAATTAACATATATCGCAGAGAACTAAAAAGGTTACCGTACTTAATCATACATATGCAACCAACCGCTCGTGCAACTTAACCATAGCCAGCGTATCCTGCTTGCAATACACCAGAAGCTGCTTCTTTAACGTTTCCGCTTCGTCCTTTTCGTATTTACCAAATGCCATCAAAGCAAAAACCGACATTGCCGTAAAGCCATCACCAATATCCAGCCCGTCATACGACATTTCCGGCACTAATACCGGTAAAGTCCGCTTTATTGACGTGCGACCATGAAAACCGGGATGGTAAAAGTTCTTTCTTATGATCGCTTCGAGGTCAACTAAACGCCCGATCAAGAGGTTTAAATCTGTCGCAAGGTCGGGATATAACCGTGCAAGACCGTTTATAATAGTCTTTTCAAACGAGGTATAAACGATGATGCTGCCTGCACCTTTGAGGTCGGCGATCAAACGCTCAGCAAGCTCTAGTCGGCAATCTCTGCTCGGGTCTGCCAGATATTCCGAATGCGCGGTTACATGACCCGGTTCCGAGCACTTGTGTATAGAATATTGAGTAGGTAACTGAGCATAAGGTGCGAGATCGTGATACAACGGTATCGCGGTCATAACGGTCTCGAAGTCCAGATAAAAAGCGGGCCAGGACACGACATCCAAATCGGGTTTGAGCCGAGCTTCGATTTGTGGTTTATTTGTTTGCACGCACATTTTCACTCTGTTCTGATTGCCGGTTAACGAGAACCCGGGCGGGATGTCCTCGATACACAGGATGCCTAACGCAGATAGTTCATCGAATTTTGCCTGGTTCAGGCGTGGCAGGTTGAATATATGGTTGGTAATGCCTTTTCTTGTGCAGTCGTTGAAAAGATCACAGCCACGGCATTGTAATTGCAGTTCGGGTTCTGGTTTCTCGGGCGTGCGGGTTAGTGCTTCGAGTTCGGTACAGATAGGTTTGAACTCTTCGACTCGGGCTTTTACTTCTTCTGTGTGGTTTAGTTCTACGAACAGGTTTTCGGGTGGCATGCCTAATCGGTACTCTTTTGAGATCAGTAGTAAAGATATTTCTGAGATATTGAAGCCGGTACGTTCGATTACCAAAGTGGTATAGGCCATGTCGTCTATGAATTCGGCTTTGTCGTTTGTACTGGCTTTTACTTCTGTCATGTGCCAGCTTCCATCGGGTTTGCGTGTTAAAAAGTCGGCTCGGGTGGCGAATCCGTCTGTGAGGAAGGCAGGTTCGAATAGTGTTTTGGTGTTTGGGTCGTTCATCAAATTCGGGGTCGTTGCAATCGCAGAGTGGAAATCGGGGGTGGCGATCAGGGTTCCCTCGGGGTAGAGTGCGCGTGCTCGTTTTCCTATTTCCTGGCCTTGTTCTATTTGGAATCGGGCGGCGGGGGTTATCGTAGTGTGGATTTGGTCCTGGCGCATTAGCCAGCCTAGAGTAGGGCAGGTTAGGGCTGTTAGGAATATGCGTTTTGTTATGGGGCGCATGGTTGGTGTCTCCGTTATTATAGGCGATAACGTTTTCTGCATATAACTTTACCGGATGCGCTGAAGGCGAGGGTATAAGTTAATAGCGTACAGGTGGTTTTATGTGCTATTGTGACATTCTACATTAATTCCTCTTTAAAATCCGTTTCATCGGTTAACTGCACCATTATTTCTTCAAACATTTCTTTAATTCGTTCATATGAAAAATCATCAATTTCTGTTAAAGGAATACGTTTACAGAGTAATCTCCACTTACTTGGTGTTAGGTTAGAAGTGAGATTATCCTCAAAACCTTTTTTCGATAATCTTTTTAGGGCATTTAATAAATCCTCTTTCCCCTTTAAATTGGCCCTTATCTCGTCTAAATATGACTCATTGTGATCATAGCCAATATCAAAGAAAAAAGCTAATTCTGGTACTCTATCGTTTTTAAGCGGAATTTTATAATCGTTACTGTCAAAATAAATGCCATAAAAAAACCATTGATAATAATCATTTTTCGGTTTAAAGAAAAAATCAGTCCCATGTCTTCCCCAGCGCTTTTTAATTTCATGTTTCTCGACATTTATGCCATAATTATTAAAATTTACTTCGGTTGCTATTCCTTCAAACATATATCTCATTTTCCCTTCAAAATTTGACTTAATCGTTTCAATATAACTCTCTAATTCTTTCTTCGTTACGTGTTCCATATCTTCAAACTCCTCACTTCTTTTACCATATTCAATAAATTGTGATATTATAAAAGATGGCTCTTCCCTATTTTATATCCTCTAATTTGGCAGCAATTTGCGACCATGTTTTGAAAATAATCTTATCACTATTAATTTTATCAATGATCTTTATATCCGAAATTCTTGGTGTTGTCGCAAGCAAAAATGAATTCTCATCTTTACAAAATTTAGATAAATGATTTCTTAATTGGGTATCCACTAAAGGACTTCGCAATGTTTTATTCTCCATAGAGCCTCTGGAACCGCCAACCAAATCGTTCTAATTTGCCTTTATTCCTGTGATTTTTTCGCTTTTGCTCTAAAAATTTGTTTACCGCCGTGTCAACCTAATCCAAGCGTATTCTACGGAAAGCAGTAGGCGATCTCATGAGGTCTGTTCTACCCACATGATACGCAGTTATTGCGGTTAGATGTGTCGTTATTCCTGTGATGAGCATG
>DAOUUS010000263.1 GCA_030668065.1 Candidatus Methanophagales archaeon | reverse complement strand
GAAAACGCCTAATATTGACGCATCTACCATGGTATGATATAGATATGTGATACTAACTTCGGCTACGCCGCTGCTGCCTGGAGTTATAGGAATTGCAACGATTATAAGGAGTACAAATTGCGCGGCAATTGAATAAATCCAAACGGGATCTGTACCGAAACCAAGAAGTAAGATAGAGGGCACAATAAACGCAACCATCCAAAATGCGACGGTAAATATAAGTGCAAGCCCAAGCATGCTTTTCCCTTCGCGCTGAAATCGCTTTATTGCACTAAAAAAAGTCTCCAACTCATGATAGAACTTATCTTCAAGATTTTGCAGTCGTTTCAGCTTTATCTTTGTAAACAAGAAATCCACGATCTTCTTTGCCTTTTCTGGTTTCGCAAGACTGTATGCCAGGATTACAACGCCCGCAATGAGACAAGCACCGATGACCGTGAAGATGGTGTATATGGTTGAATGCTGCGGTAATACCGCTCGAAATAGCATAAAACTTATTGCAGCACCGATTATGATGACAATGAAGTCCAATACTCGTTCGCCAAGAACAATTGCGGTTGCATCGCCAACGGGAAAGCCTTTTTTTTTCAGCAGGTAAATTCTCGCGGGTTCACCGCCAAATTGCGAAGGTGTTATGCACGCGGCAAAGAGGCTAGCTAAAATTATCTTTACTGCGTTCAAAAGTGTTAGTTTATTCGTTTTCCCGCGTAACCCCGCTTCTTTACGTTCTATAAAATCACTCATCAGTTTCAGCCGAAAGCCCCAGATCACAAAAGCCCCGAGATGTGTTACAATGGCTAATAACAAATAACACGGGTTGATTTTTTTTAGTGTATCAATTGTTTCCCACGTTATTTTGTATGGCGAGAAAAAAAGGATGAACAGCAGGGTTAAGGTGCTTATTCCAAGAGATGCGGTTAGCAGTAACAGCGTTCGACGTTCAATCATAAGTACCTGAATAAGAAAGAAGTAGGATAGTAAAAAAGTTTGAAATACCGTCTGTGCAACGGCGGTCGTAATTATGATCGGGCAACACAAGAACTCACATCTGCGGAACCGGCGGCTGCTTGTAAACGGATTTAGCTACATAATAGGTAAAAAACGCCAGTCCGATACCAGCAAAGACATCGGTTATCCAGTGTATTCCAAGATACAACACGGAAAAGACAATGATGGGGAATCCAACGGCTAGGAAAGTTTTATAACGTTTGAAATTGGTTTCCTGCATAATCAAAAATGCACTTAGCACCATAGCCACATGCAAACTTGGAAAGCAGTTGTCTAAAGGGTCAATATCAGTAATAATCGAATATATACGTGGAAATTGCTCGTACAAGAGCGGTCGCACATTCTGTAACGAAGCACCCGCAATAGAGACATGGAAAAGCATGAAGAAAGGAAATGCTATTAAATAATTAAGCGAGAACATCAAAGCAAACCGTTTGAATAAAATCGTCTGCCGATAGTATGCCAACACAATAGTGGTAAAAATTATAGCACATATATAGATTACAAGATACGAAAAACTCATTAAATACGTGAGTAACGGAAAAACAGCCTTCTGGAATATATGAACGGTATCCGATTCTATCGCTTTAATAAGTACTGTGCCGTCATAATACCGGGATGGTATCATAAATTTACGCTGAATTGATGCCTGTGTCATGGACAATACAAAAACCAGCAGCGGTAATATTAGGTGGAATCGGCATTCCCTACCAAAGTGCGTATCCGACATAGCTTTTTGTTTTACACCTTCTTTCTTAGTTGCGCTCATGGATAACTATATAGCTTTTTTATCTAAAGAAAAGAAATCACGCCAATACATATAAGTGTTGCGATGAGGGACCTGATAAAACAACCAGCAACTACTGCAAGCCAGGTCATCCCCGCCGTCATTCCTATTAGCCTACCTGCCATTGCTCCCACAGCAGAACCGGTCCATTGAAGCGGGAACATAACAAAGAGCATAAGCCCTATAAATCCAAATCGCATTGCCCATTTATATTTCTTTATTGCCTTCTCTCCTTTCTCCTCGGTTATTACCACCAGCTTCCCCAAAACCGGTATCTTGTTTGCGTACTTGAAGTTCCAGACTAAAAACAGAGCGACAACTGCGTCTGTAAAAAGGATAAAAGCGATGAGATATGCTGGCGGGATACCCAAATTCAAACCTACCGGGATCACCGCGACCGCACCGCCAATAGGCATAAACGAGTAAATGCCGAAGACCTTTGCATAATCCATGTATACTTCCGGACCTGCGAACCAGAATAAAAGTACAACTGCGCCTGCGAGGCAAAAGGGAATGACAAATTTAGCTATCGCTATCTTCCTCATTTGCCTTACCATTGTCACTGTATCCTTCACACTGGTTTCCATCTCTTTTATCATGTCTATTTACCGTAAATACACACATGCCAAACTGAGGGATGTTCTAATTAACTAAGAGCGTGTTTGATATAAAAGCGGAGGAAGGAGAATGAAGCTAAGAATAGTGTATGATAACGAAGCGAAAGAAGGGTTGAAGAGCGATTGGGGGTTCTCTTGCTTGATAGAGACGGGAAATAG
>DAOUUS010000167.1 GCA_030668065.1 Candidatus Methanophagales archaeon | reverse complement strand
TTCCCACCCGCAAGTGCAACACGTTTGAACCAAGACCAATCGGCATTGTCATGCCAGGCCCTTATCTTTACAACAAGCGCAGCCGCTTCTGTAATATCGTTGACTGGAAGCCGACCAACCGCGTAATTGGGTGTGAAATCATAATCGGGCGAGGTATAAAAGAAGTCTGTGGGTATCCACGAGTTATATTCATCGGGTTCTTCTGCATCCTCCTCTGGATGCTCATAATAAAACCCATTGAACCAGTAATAACTCGGTGGAACCAATCTCGCATTACCGAATAGAACCACGTATTCCAGATTCGGATGTTCACGCAAAAATGAGATTATACGCAAGGATAGTTCATAGTCATATCCGGCAATCGAATCATAACCCGGATTAGAACTGTTATTATAACCGTTGAACGGTGGTTCCTCGACATTTCCGTAGTTATTCCTTATCCAGGTCGTGTTTACTACTTCTGTCGTTATAAACTCAATATGCTCATGGAACCCTTCAAGATCCCGCGCTGCGGCATATAGCTCCGGCGGTGTTATAATAACGCATTTCGCATCTTTTAACGTTTGGGTAATACCGATTTCGCCAACATTTGTCCAAGAGACAGGAGCATCATCGGGCAACTTGTAGTAGACCGTTACGTTGGCATCCGTTATAATGACCGCTTTTTTCAAGGTGGGGACATACTGAACCGGCCAGATTCGGGCATAGACATACGTATTCTCGTTGTCCCTGCCTATATCGTACGTGACGGTTTTACCCGGGAAATATGTGTCCTTTGAGTATGTTTTTTCATCGGGTTTGTAGTCGGGTTTGTAGATGGCTTTCTTATTTTGGCTCGGCATGGGAACAATATTCAACTCGTTTTCTATTGGGCGATACGAGCCAGAAGTCATGTGAACTCCGGTGACCTCGGCTTCACGCGGGAGTGAAATCACGAATGTTTTCATCGGCAGTTGCGGCTCGCCCGGGCTCGTTGAAGGCACTAATCCCTCTATATTCAGATAGACAAATTCTTTACCCGCAGGTGTCTCATATAAGCTGCAATTGGCCCGTTCGATCGAGAACTGCACGGTGGTTGATTTTTGCGACACTGCAAACGCCATCTGTTCTGGCTGCGAAACCGCTTCAAGATTCAAATTCGCTATATCTCCACATTGTCCCCAATGTATAGCACCCGTGGCATCTTTCAGAGTACTACATTCCGCAGCACCCACGATTCCAATATTGGCTATATCGGTCGGCACACTACCCGCAGCTATCGCGGTAACGGTAAATATAATACATATTACATTCAATCTCCGTTTATTTCGCGTTGACGTGTGCATTAGGCTGTTTTATCTCGACAGTCACGTTATCACTTCGAGCAAGCTTTTCGCTACTATTTATGGATCTGATATAAGTCCGGAATTTGAAGTAGCCACTAAAGGGGTGTTCTTTTCGGTTATATGCGGTGAATGTAGTACTTGCTTTGCCTTTAGGGCCGAGGTCTATCGTGATTAATCGCTCAGCCGGTATTTGCCAGTATTTTGTGCCTCCTTCCGGGTACACGAGCTCAATACCCGTACAGTGACTATTTCGATAGATAATCTCTTCGCCCTGATTCTGAACGGTGACATCAATGGTGATTGATTCGCCGCGGTTAATAGTTACGGCTTTAGCGTTTAATAAAGAGGGTTTCGGGCTTTTTATTTCGACATCCACAATCTGCATAATATATTCGGTGTTCTTATCGAAATAGCCAGAATATGCAATTGCTGCTACCACTATCAGTAGTATTGCTAATGCCGCTACCACTACTATTTTAGGTTTCATTATCTCTCCATATTTGTTTTAATATGTTCATTTTTGTATATAAGGTATAATTTTTGCCACAGAGTACACCGAGAGCACCGAGTATTTTCCCTCCGTGTCCTCTGTGGTCTCGGTGGCTATCACTTTTGTTTTTCTTGGTATGACAAAGATAAAAAACTACAATATTCCGGAAGATGGAGCTAAAAATATCCGTTAACCCCCTTTAAATCATCATCCCGAAAATATTATTCTCACAGGATTTGGTAAAATATTGTGGTTTGAATTTTGCAACAGTGCATAACACAAACCATGTCAAAAACAAATGCTTTTATTACCGCTTTGTCCCCCCCTACGCTAAAGCGGAGTAAAAAAGGATTGTGTGTGCCTATTGATCTACACTTTGCAGCGTTTATTCACTATTTGTTCACCGGAAAATTGCTTCTTGCCGCTAACGATACAAGCTCGGTTCCGAGGATGAAGACCGCTTGCTTGTGGTCATCTTTGCTCCGATGCACCTGAAAAGGTGTAATCCCCAACTCGTTGTATCTCGCGAAATCACAGTTCACGCCCTCTATTTCACAATACTTCTTCAATTGTGCCAACAACAGGTGTAGATGTACTAGCTCTTCTTTCTTCATTTTTATCTTTGCACCTAGATATACTATACTAACTAAAAGTGTAGTTAATAAATATATCACATTTGTGAAAAACAGAAAAAAAAGAGGATAGTGAGATGATACGCATAACGCAGCTCGTACATGGAAAAGGAACCGTCAGTGATGCTTTAAAGTATAGAAAAACGCCACCGCATCAAGTACCAAGCAGGTTATTGGCATTTGCCGAAACTCGTAGACCCGTGATCTTTTGGAATATCACAAACAAGTGCAATTTGGCGTGTACACATTGTTACATCAGTGCAGGACTCGGAGTGGATATAAGCAACGAGCTGTCTTTGACGGAGGCGAAAGCGTTCATTGCTGACGTGGCAGAGATGAAGGTACCCTTGCTACTCTTCACCGGAGGTGAGCCGTTGATGAGGCAAGATTTCTGGGAACTCGCTAGTTATGCGACTGAACAAGGGCTAAAGACAGCTATGAGTACCAATGGCACATTGATAACAAAAGAAGTAGCGGCGAGAATAAAGGCAGCGGGCATTGAGTATGTAGGGATCTCGCTTGACGGTGCAAAAGAGGATACGCATGATACCATGAGGAACAAACCAGGATGTTTCAAGAAGGTGGTGCAAGCGTTAAAGAACTGTACGGAGATCGGCCTGAAAGCAGGCATCAGGATCACAATAACGCGGGCAAATTATCGTGAACTCGATGAACTGCTTGACCTTGCACTTGAATTGAACGTGCCGCGGTTCTGCGTTTACTGGCTTGTCCCAAGCGGACGTGGCAAAGAGATTTATGATATTCAGTTAGAGCCCGAAGAAACTGCTCGTATCTTTGAGTTGTTATATACAAGGGCACGCGATTTGGGTCCCGATAAGATGGAGATCCTTACCGTAGATGCACCACATGACGGTATCTTGTTGCTGAATAAACTGAAAGAGGATGGTAATCCAGAATACGAGAATGCGTTGAAGCTGCTACAATACATGGGTGATTCGTGCAGTGCAGGCGACCGCGTTGCGAACGTTGATCCGACTGGTAATGTTTACCCCTGTCAATTTGCGCAGTTAGAAGAATTTAAAATCGGTAATATAAGAGAAAGAAAGTTCAGTGAACTCTGGAATATTCCTGAAAACACCGTCCTTACGGAATTCCGGGAAAAGACGAAGCTCTTAAAAGGGAAGTGTGGGTCGTGTCAGTACAAGGAGTTATGCGGTGGTGGCTGCCGAATTCGTGCATACGCAGAGCATGGCGATATATGGGCTGAAGACCCGCTGTGCCCGCTCAATCAGGAAGGCTAATAACACTTATACTTCCTTCTTATGGCATCCCCGAGGCGTATTTGTAAAAGGTAAGAACATCGTGATTTTTGAGGGCTCTGCACTGTCCCACAAGGTGGCTGATTATGGATTGCATTGGCGAAGAGCACGAAGGAGATACAAGACTGTTTACAAGAGAACGAAGAAGAAATGACTGCTTCATGCTTATATTATCATCTCTCGGAGCTGAAGAAAGCCGGGATAATTGAGGTTGCGGGATACAAAGAAGAAGGTGGCGGCGCACCGGAAAAGATTTGGCGATTGAAATCCAGACGAATCGTGATAGACCTGTTGGAGACTGGAAAGTGTAATGGAAGCGATAGAAGTTGAGGGCTTGAGCAAAAGACTTGCAGTGAAATTGCACGAACGTGCGTTGCCAAAGAGGTTTTGAAGATAGAGAACTAAAAGAGTTTATGCTTGAATAAATATTATCTCGCAAACACATTCAATGTAAAAAGATTATTGTGTATCTATGAGACGTGTAATCTGGTGGCTGATTGTTGGCACTAAGGGGGGTGTGAACCGTGCCCGTATTATCAGAGCGTTAAAGGATAGACCATACAACGCCAATCAGTTGGCGGAGTTACTGGGACTGGATTACAAAACGGTAA